>NZ_JBHIMJ010000098.1:0-5084 GCF_042194035.1 Bartonella sp. OC16QHHD
CTTTTTATATGACGATATTTGCAGCAAACAGTTTATTTACTATAGCAACTAATCCAATCAGAGAGATGGGGAGAGCGGTCTGGGGCCTTAACCCGAGCCCCCATAATTGTTATGCTGATGCGAGTCGTGAGTGTCAAATTAATTATGGTTCATTTAGTTTTAACAAACTTTATTCAACGAGAACAGGGAACAAAAAATGAAAATGTTGTTTAATTTATTAAGCCTGCTCATTCTGTTAACGGTTGCTGGATGTGATATTGAAAACATTGATAAACCTCCTCGAGGAGAGACGGCTGTGTGGGAGAAGCTAGGAGCAGATTCTACGGAGGTAGGAAAAGCATTGCTAGAGTGTGGTTTGCCACACCTTAATTATCTTGAGGATGAAGTTCAAAAGTTAAGCAACAATGAGAATGCAACGATTGATGCTTGCATGATCCAAGCAGGATTCCATTATAAAGGGAGAGCTAGCTGGTGTTCTCCTTTTAACGGTAGAGACCTTCCCATTTGTCAGCCTGGTGCTGTCATCCCGAAGAGAAGTGTCGAAAAGCGCTTAAACAGCCCGTTTTGTAAAAAATATAAAAATGCCGATGAATGCCAACCTTAAGTTTTGCTGTTTGTGATGGTCAACAATCCCTCATCCTTGCTTTGCTTGAAATGACGGGATTGTTTCCTCAACTAACCATTTCAATATTGTTCACCGTTGTTTTAATGAAGCGGTGACAGGAAATATCAACAGGCTTACGAGCTTTTTTATTGTAAATAAATCCATTGAAAGAGGGGAAAATGAAAAAAATCTTAAAACTATTGAGTTGTATAGCTCTCTTAACTACAGCTGGATGTATTAACCAACCTCCTCCATCAACTTTAGCATTATGGGAAAAACCAGGTGCCGATAAAGCGATGATCCAACAATCCTTATCAAAATGTGGTTGGAAACCGGTTTATGCTTCTTCTAGTGATATGAATTCGTATGCGAGTGAATTTGCCTCAGTTTATGAATGCATGAAAAAAGCAGGTTTCCGGTATAAATTGCAAGATTCAAAAGGGCTCTATTTTGTACAGCCTCTGAAAAGTGACTCGTTTTTAGCTAATTTGATGCTAGCTGGATATCAGCAATTTATGGACAATGACACCTTTGGTGTGACCAACAAAACGAAACAGGAACGGGCTTTACTAACGCATTTTGAGGATGAAAGAAAACGTCAGCAAAAGCAAAAAGCTTTACAAAAGCGATCACCAAAGCGTCCTTCCCATTCTTAAAGAGTTAGTTGGACAAAAAGCACGAATGATGAAGAGAGTTTTGAGCATCAAGGTTCTTCTCTCAATGCGGATGGCACGATCACCATCACTGCCAAGAAAAAAGATGTGAACGTGGAGGGCTCTGATCTTGCGGGTGAGAATATTAATCTTTCGGCAGCTCGTGATGTCAATGTGCTTGTTGGTCATAATAGCCATAAGTCAAACTCTGTAGAAGAACGGGAAGGCTTTGGGTTTCAGTTTGAAAAGAGCAAAAGCGGTGCTTCTGTAGGTGTTGGAATTGCAAGCGCCAAAGATACGGGCGATCAATGGGAAACCACTTCCACACAATCACACATCACGGCACGCCAAGATGTGCAGATTACTGCTGACAATGATGTAAATATGCAAGCAGCCATTGTTTCGGCGGATCGTGATGTCAACATGGATGCCGGCAATAATATCACCCTATCAGAAAGCTATGATACCTCTAACGCAAAAGAAAAGCATGAAAAGTCTTTTGCTGGTGTGACAGGCTCTGTCAATGTGGGTATTCTTGGTACAGTAAAAGATGTAAAGGATGCAGCCAAACGTTTTGGTCATGGGGATACAAAACACAAAATCGGCAATGGTCTTATTGCTGGTCTAAAAGGCTATGATCTCTATAGCAAAGGCAAAGGTCTTTATAATGAGATGAAGGGTGGAAACCTTAAACAGTCTATTCGTGATATTGCTGATGTTTCTGCTAGCGTAACCGTGGGCTTTAAGACAGAGAAGGCAGAAGCCTCTGTTCAGACCTCTACTGCGGTAACAGGTACAATAGAAGCAGGACGCGCTGTTAATATGCAAGCCCACAAAGGCAGCATCCATGGTGTTGGAGCCGATATTATTGCTGGTACAAACCCGATGCAAAGCAATGATGAACAGAGCGGGAATATCACCATGGGAGCAGGTAAAGATATCATCTTTGAAAGTGCGCAAAATACGCAAAGCACAGAAAACCACACGCAAAGCGCTTCGATGAATGTTGGGTATAGTTATGGTACCGGTGGTACAGGGTGGATGGGGAATGCTTCTTTTGGTAAAGGCAAGGGTTCCAGTGAGGAAGTGCATCACAAGAACAGCCATATTATAGGCACTGGCACTCTTCATACCATAAGTCAGGGAAACACCATACTGGCAGGCGCCGTGGCTTCTGCAGACCATGTAGAAATGGAAGTAGGGGGTGATTTCGCCATTACCAGCCGCAGTGATACGGGACAAACTTCCAGCAAGCAAGACTCTTTTTCTATTGGGTTTAATGGTGGAAAAAAGGATGATGCAGCCACAACCAATATTTCCTTGAACAAGGATAAATCCTCTAGCGATTATCATAGTGTTGTGGAGCAATCAGGCATCAAAGCCGGTGATGGCGGTTTTAAGATCAACGTTAAAGACAAAACGACCCTAACTGGGGGGCTTATTGCCAGCACTGCGCCGGCAGAAAAAAACAGCCTGACCACAGGAAGCATTAGCACCAGTGATATCAGCAACGGTGCGCATGCGCAAGCTAGCAGCCAAGGTTTAAGTATTTCTGCCGGTGGTCCGATGTATCAGGGTAAATATGGTGTCGGGAAAAACATTGCCAAAAATGTCTTAGATCATTCAAAAGCCCAAGATTCAGAGGAAGGATACACCAAATCCGCCATTAGCGATGGCACCATTGTCATTACTGATGAAGCTGGGCAGAAGGCATTGACAGGGCAAGATGTGGAACAAGCCATAGCCTCCCTTAATCGTGATACTGCCACCGCCCATAAGGGTGTACAACAGCTCGATGCAGGCAAGCTGGAACAAATCGTCCATGAAAACCGTGAAATGGCAACCCAACTTTTAGAAGAAGGATTTAAATACAGTGATGACTCCTATAAAACCATGTTTATCAAAGAGCACCCCATCGCTGTGGTCGACCGTGATGAAAAGGGTAATATAATCTATGAAATAGATGCAAATGGACAGTATATCAAAGACGCTCGTGGACAAAAAATACCTCACGCACATTATTTAACGGATGAAGAAAAGCAGCATTTACAAGAGGGTGCTGATGGCAAGGTGCATGTGTCCTTTAATGGCATCTTTACTCCACCAGAGGAAGCCGCTGTTTATGCGGTTCAACATGCGAAGGATAAAAATGAACCGCTTTATTTTGTTGTGTTCCCTCAAGCCGATTCTGCTATTTCAGAACTTCTGGTCGCGGGCTATCAGAAGTTTATGGAAAATAACTTTTGGGGTTTGACCAATTCAACACAAGAAGCAAAAGATTTGATGTATAGCTATGGTCTTACAGGATTAGAACTTTATGGACATAGTCGCGGGACAATGACATTGGGGAATATGCTGAATTCTTTCAAACAAGAAGGTGTGCACGGTATAGCCGACAACACGAATATCAATTTCTATGGACCAGCCTTTAATGTTTTAGTTGCATCCGGTCTGTTAGGTTATGTGAGTGATGGCAAACAAACCATTGTTGGCTTTGATGGGAATAGATACGACTTTGTCAGCAGAATTATTGGCGGCAATGGCTATACTTACGAGACAATACCTGCTGGCAGTAACTGGTGGAAAGAATGGTGGAGAGTGATCATGAATCCCATAAGCTCCCATACCTGTCTTGGAGATGCGGGTCAAAAATGCCAAAAAAGGTATGGCTCATCTCATTTAAAACAAAAACCTTGAATTAAATCATGGAGGAAAAAAATGAAACAAACTTTAAAATTATTAAGCGCTGTAACTTTGTTAAGTATAGCTGGATGTCAGTTTAATAAAACTCCTGGAGGATATTTGAGCGCGTGGGAGAAAAATGGTGTTACTGATTTTACTGAGGTAGGAAAAGCCTTATTAGAATGTGGAATGCCAACCCCTTATGATACTGATCCAGAAAATAGAAAGTTAAGTTTAAATAAAAAGGCGTTTATTGATTCTTGTATGGTTCAATCAGGATTCCGCTATAAAGATACAGAGGCAGGAACGTGGTGTGAGAATTTTCAAGGAAAGAATCTTCCGGCTTGTCGTCCAGGTGCTGTCATACCACAGCGCAGTGTCAAGAAGCGCTTGAACAGCCCTTTTTGTAAAAAGCATCCAGAACAATATGAATGTTATCCTTAAGTTTTGCTGTTTGTGATGATCAACAATCCGCCATCCTTGCCTTCGCTTGGAATGGCGGGATTGTTTTCTCAATCTAACATCTCAATATTGTTCACCGTTGTTTTAAGCAGCGGTGACAGGAAATATCAACAGGCTTATGAGCTTTTTTATTGTAAATAAATCCATTGAAAGAGGGGAATAATGAAGAAAATCTTAAAACTATTGAGTTGTATAGCTCTGTTAAGTATCACTGGATGTGTTAACTCAATTCCCTCACTTTCTCCAGCATTATGGAGAAATAAAATACTTTTAGAATGTGGAGTACCGGACCTTAATAAGGTTGTGGCGCTAGATTTGAATCAATTTGCCAGTATTGAAATGTGTATGGCGCAATCAGGTTTTCGCCCTAGCTTTACAATACAAGATTGGTGTGAGAACCATAAATCAGACAACCTTCCCATATGTCGTCCTGGTGCTGTCATGCCTCAGCGAAGTGTTGAGAGACGCTTAAATAGCCCTTATTGTAAAAAGCATTCAGAACAACTTGAATGCAAACCTTAAGTCTTGTTTCAGCAGAGAAAGCCTTGAATTTACACCAAATAAAGCACCAGGTTGATGAGTTTGAGAAAGCCTTGTCCGTTCTTACGTGACAAGGTTTTCTTTTTATGCCGCGTCGTTATAACGTTGCTGTTTTGCTTGCTCGATGACATTCAAAAGATCTG
>NZ_JBHIMJ010000001.1:0-160439 GCF_042194035.1 Bartonella sp. OC16QHHD
ACAGCAGTTGAAAATACGCGTAACCTAGCCTTAGGAGGCAAGCGCATTTCATTCATGAGAATAGGCAAGCCTAGTGAAGAGTGTCATGACAGTAGCAATTCTAAAGCGGCTTAAAACAGCAAACTAGTGAAAAGTGCTGATTGATACTCTTTGTAGCAGGAAAGAGGTCAACGCATTGAACGAAGCATGGCGTCACGTAAAATTGCGTTAATCCGTGTTTGATATCCTTTCCCTTGACTTTTAAGCCACACTAGAACGTCTGAATCCACACGTACTGTTGTGACAGTTTTGGTTGGTTTATAGAATGGATTGCGAACGGCGTTTTTCCAGAATGCATCATTGAGTGACGGAATATCACTATGATCAATTGCACTGTCCGGCATTGCAGCCAGCTTATCAACTTCAACTCTCTGTTTATCTGTCAAAGGTGATAAGTTACCTACATCAATTTCATAAAGAACTTTCTTCTTCATAACGTTTCCTTTCTTTCGAGTTAGCTCGCCGCGCTGAAATAATACGGATTACTTCTATACCATCTTTATCATCATGGACAGTATGCGCCACGAGCGGCAGTAAAAAACCATCCACAAGACCCAAAGTTTGCCAACGATATTCTCCGTTTTCAATACGGTCTTGTTTAACCATGGAGAATAGATCAGAAAAAACATATGCAGCTATTTCAAAACTTTACACGGTGCTTTCTAAGATTACTTTTTGCTTTAGTTTCATCCCATTCAAATCTTATTTTCATATCTTATGTTAATACATTTATGTATGTATTTCAAGAGTTTTAAATGAACACTGAACTATTTATGTTTTTTTGCATATTAAATATAATTTTATATGTTAAAAAACAATAATATCCTTTTGAAATAATTGAAAAAATAAGCAAATCATGCTAGGATTTTGTATGTATTAAAATACAAATTTAAGGTAAAAAACATGCTAAATAAAGTGATGTTAATTGGCTATTGAGGTGCTGATCCCGAAAGCAAAACAATGAATTCTGGAACAGAAGTAGTCAATTTTCGTATGGCAACTTCTGAAAGCTATACGGATAAAAATACTCATCAAAAAGTAGAGAAAACTGAATGGCACTCCGTGGTGATTTTTAATCCACATTTGGCAAAAATTGCACTTCAATATCTCAACAAAGGTTCAAAGGTCTACGTAGAAGGCAAATTACAAACACGCAAATGGCAAGATAAAAATGGTCATGACCGTTACACAACAGAGATTGTTTTACCGCAATTCAAAGGCGAGTTAAAGCTCTTAGACGGAAAAAATAACGATAATCAAGAGCCATTATCTTCTTATGACAGAAGTTTCCAGCAACCTCTTGATATGCCTCATACTGTTATAAATGATGAGGTTCCTTTTTGATGTTAATGAGTCAATCCAATTCTTTGCAAATAATTATACAGAATAATATGCTTATGCAACAAGCGTTGTTAGGGAATAAGGGTAATGATGTATCTGCTACTGGTTTTGAAATAGCGATAATCATTGTAGTTATGTTGACATTGGTTGTATTCGTTTGGGGGCTGGCTAATGATAAAATAAAGATAAGTATACTAACTATAATTATAGGTCTCTCTTTATCCACGTGGTTATTTATTTTGGATAAAGAAACATGTTTAGCATCAGATAAAACTGGGAAAGATATTAGACAGACATTTGGGGGTATAAGTGAAAAAAAATAAAAAGAAAGATGCTTACATTTCACAAGTGAAAGTACGTCAAGATCCTGTTAATCAATTGGCAATTGAAATGCGTGCTAAACGCTTTGGTTTGACTATTGAAGAGGCTAAAAATCCGCTTGCTGGTACTTATGTTGGGCGGCTTTGTTTGCAAGGCGTGCTTACTCAAGACCAGTATGATGCTGCGCAAAAATATCTTGAAGTGAAAAATGACTATTTGTGTGCAAAAGGTTTACCAAGCGCTGTTTATGATGAAATACCATCGTCTTCTGATGACAAAGCAAGAGAAAAATGGGTTGAATTTGCAACAAAACAATTTTTGAATATGTAAGAGGCGATAAAAGAAACACAACATCTCTATAGACAGTATAATCTTTATGCAGCAGTACAATATCTTGTTTTTGAAGATCAAACATTACCATATCTTGTGAATTCATTGCGGGTCGCTCTTAACGCGCTTCATAAATATTTTGACAGAAAAACTAAATGGTAAATGTTTTATTGTTCTTTTTCCATAAAAGCATGAAAACCTCTTGAAGAATATGCACTAGAATGTTATATTTTTATATAATATTAAAGGGAGTGTTTTATGCACACAACAAAATTACGTAAAGTTGGAGGGTCAGTTATGCTCTCTATACCGCCCGCATTGCTTGATGTTCTTCATCTTTCTGAAAACACGCAAGTGGGTTTGGCTATTGACAATGGACAATTGGTTGTAAAACCACAGGCATTTTCTAGCTATACTCTTGAAGAATTGTTAGCGCAATGTAATCCTTCGGACGATTTTGCAGATGATGATATGGAGTGGTTTGATGCCAAGCCTGTTGGCAGAGAGCTCTTGTAATGAAGCGGGGCGAAATTTGGTTTGTATCGCTTGACCCAACTTCTGGTTATGAGCAAAAAGGAACGCGTCCTGTACTGGTTGTGTCACCGGAGGCGTTTAATCGTGTCACGAAAACACCTATTGTCTTGCCTATTACAAGCGGAGGAAATTTTGCAAGAACAGCAGGGTTTGCTGTTTCATTAGCAGGAACCGGATTACATACAACGGGCGTAATACGTTGTGATCAACCACGAGCTCTCGATATAGCAGCGCGTCAGGGAAGGAAAATGGAAACGGTTCCCCCCATGATTATGAATGAAGTGCTTGCCAAGCTATCAACATTTCTAACTTAGTTTTTTATGCATCTTTAAGAACGATGCTAAAGTAAGCAATGTGACGTGAAACGTTTCTCTGTATAACGCCTTGTAAAAGACTAAGGAAAATAATTCATTCTATTGTACGCAGAAGTGCCTCTTTTTGTTTCTAAAAATAAGAAAGATATGAAGTATTTGTTTTGTTTTATGATTTTTAGTATTTTTATTCTTCACTTATAGCTATTACAATCAACATCTTGAAATTTATCATAACCATAGTAATCTTTATGTTGCTGTTTTAACATTTTACATAGATTGTATCGATTAATATCAAATTTTTCGAGCACTTCGTTTGGAAGATCATATAAATTTCGAGGACCAACATCAAACATATCAACTGCATCAGCTAGGTTATTTGGAATGCGGTTCTCATCTGCATCTGATTTTTGTCCGCAGTTGGTAAGAAAAAGCACACTGATTACTATGATTAATAAGTAACTTATTTTTTTTGCTGATAAATAATTCATTATTTCTTTTATGGCTGGAGTTTAAGTATATATTAAAGATTAAGTATATATTAAAGATTAAGAGTTTTCTTAATAAGGTGATCCATCTTATCAATTTCATTGCTTAGTGGATCAATCATGTTATTTACTTTTTTAATATTCTGATGAAGTTCAAAAAATTGTGCCTCATAATTCAACACATCAGATGTGTGCTTAGACTTAGATGCTTTTGCCATGGCTTGAAGCACTATGTGCCGCTTTTGAACAAGGCTAAAAATGGATTGTATTGTCTCATGTCTTGCTTTGATTGCTTTATTTCGTGTATGAATTATAGTGTACAATCCATAATTCTTTTGTTGATCCTGTCTTGGACTCATATTGAGTAGTTTTATAGTCAGGGCATCCTGTTCTTGAGCTATTGTTTCCCACTCATTGAGGGTGATTTCTAGAAACTTCTGCGTGTCATTCCATCCCCTTTCCGCATTTTCTTTTGCATTTTTTTCTAGGTGCAGTTTTTCAATTATTTTAGAACAAAATAATTCATTTATACTGGCATAACCATGTGCCGTTAGCAAAAGATATGCCATAAAAAACGCAATCGTTAATATGTTCTTTTTAAATACAAATATTTTTGTAAATGTCTTTTTAATTCTACATAAAACTGCTTTTTTGAAAAATAACATTAATTCCCCCCCACTTTTTGCTAATCAATAATTTAGCGCTTCCGTATAATTGATTCGTTTAGATAATACAATTGTGAATTGCTTAGTGTTAAAGACACTAGATTTAGGTGAAAAAAATAAAAAATACACAATATCGTGATTTTTTTGTTGACAGGATATGAAAAATAGTGTTTTATGGCATTGCTGTACTAGTCGAATTGCGTCTAGAATTACGGTAGAGGTATTACCTCTCTTATAAGTTTATCTGATTGTTCAGAGCCCTGCTTTTGCGGTTTTTTTATTGTCTTGTTTACAAAAAGAAACACACATGAAAACCACTGAAAAACTTGCAAAAAGAACGCCCCCAAAGGCAGGTCAAGGGCGGGTAAAAGGTGTGCCAAATAAAACGACACGTATTTTGAAAGAAGCAGTGCTTAAGGCAGCAGAGCGCGCTGGTAAGAAATATGGTGATGATGGTTTGATCTCTTATCTCGAAAAACAGGCAATCAAATGCCCCGCTGCTTATTTAGCGTTGCTTGGTAAGGTGTTGCCTTTACAGGTAACAGGTGAAGATGGGGGAGCCATTAAGATGATAACGCGTGTAGAAATTGCGCCTTTAGTTCATGACAACACGACAGATTAATATTGTTCCAAAACTCATTCCTATTTTTACAGGAGACGCTTTGGTACGAGCGGCTTGGGGTGGACGAGGGTCTGGGAAGACAAGATCATTTGCCTTGATGGCTGCTTTAAAAGGCTATCAATTTGGTAGGAGAGGGATATCAGGCACTATACTTTGTGCACGGCAGTTTCAAAACTCGCTAGCAGAAAGTTCATTGGAGGAGATTAAGCGCGCCATTGAAGCGCACGACTTTTTAAAGGACTATTACAAGGTTGGGGAATCTTCGATTAAGTCGATAGATGGTCGCGTAGCCTTTCAGTTTTCTGGTCTTGACCGTAATATTGCGAGCATTAAATCGATGGGGCGCATTTTGCTTTGTTGGGTTGATGAAGCAGAGCCCGTTACAGAGACGGCTTGGCAAACGCTTATACCGACTTTGCGAGAAGAAGGAGAGGGATGGCGGGCAGAATTATGGGTGACATGGAACCCGTTGCGAGAGAATGCCCCCGTTGAGAAGCGGTTTCGCTTTTCAGACAATGAGGCAATCAAGCGTGTTGAGATCAACTGGTCAGACAATCCGAAGTTTCCCAAGATCTTGAATGAAGCGCGGCTTGATGATCTGAGAAACCGTCCAGAGACCTATAAGCATATCTGGGAAGGGGCTTATCTTACAGCGGTTCAAGGCGCTTATTATCAAAAGGAAATGTTGGTAGCCGAGCAGGAGGGGCGGATAGGGCGTGTTGCTCGTGATCCTTTAATGCAGATACGCGCCTTTTGGGATATTTGGGGGTACGGGCGCCAAGGCAGATGCCACGGCGATATGGATAGCACAGTTTGTGGGGCGAGAGATCAGAGTGCTTGATTATTACGAAGCACAGGGGCAGCCTTTATCGGAGCATATCGGTTGGTTGCGTCAAAATGGTTATGAGAAGGCATTGATGGTTCTCCCCCATGACGGTGCGACCAGAGACCGTGTGCCCAATGTGAGTTTTGAGAGCGCTTTAAATGATGCGGGTTTTGAAACGCAAGTGATCCCTAATCAAGGGGCAGGGGCGGTTAAGATGCGTATAGAGGCGGTGCGTCGTATTTTGCCGTCTGTTTGGTTCAATGAAGAGATGACGGTCGCAGGGCGCAAAGCACTGAATTGGTATCACGAGAAATGGGATGAGAAGCGCAATATTGGCTTGGGAGCAGAGCATGATTGGTCCAGTCATGGGGCGGATGCCTTTGGTTTAATGTGCATTGTCTATGAAGCACCCAGTTCAAACCCAAGCAAGAGCGTTATTGCACTATGGAAAGAGAAGCGGCATCATGGATGGCATTCTAGATCAAGACTTTCAAAAAACGACAATCCTCGATGAATATGAAATCTATAAGCGTTTAAAGTCTTGGTACGCAGGAGATAAAGAATCACCAACTGCATCATTATGATACAGTTATTTTTAATAATAAAAGGAGGATTTAAATGGGTAGTTCAAGCTCATCAAATGATTCAAGTAGTAACTCACATCCAAAAAGTTGGCTTTTTCCAGAAGATGATTATAGTACAGACGCTTATGCCCAAGCAGCAGGTACAGGTGGCATTGTAGGAGCAATATTAGGAGGTGGTGCTGGTGCAGCTGGAGGTTCTATTGCTAGACCAGGAGGTGCAGGTGCTGGCTTACTCGGTGGAGCAGTAAGCGGCGGAATAGGAGGAGCTGGTGATTCAAGTAGTAACTCACATCCAAAAAGTTGGCTTTTTCCAGAAGAAGATGATTGTAGCCCAGGAGCTCATTCCCAAGCAGGCAGGTGCAGGCGGACTCGTAGGAGAAGTAATAGGAGGTATTACTGGTGCAGTTGGAGGTCTTTTTTCTGGACCGGGAGGTGTCGGTTCTGGCTTTGTCAATGGAGCAATAGGAGGTGGACTAGCAGGAGCTGGTGACGCTGTGGTAGATAAATACAATGCATGCTATACGGCACCAAGTTGTGAAACAAGCGATTATGTTGAAGCAGCTGCCATACACGGAGGCATAGGACTAGCATCTGGTGCATTATTTGGTCTGGGAGGAGCAGCAATAGGCGGATTAGAAGGAGCTGCTGACGGTTTTATAGATAAGTACAATGAATGCCATCCGAATCCAAGTTGTGAAGTAAGCGATTATGTCGAATCAGCAGCCATAAAGGGAGGCGTAGGAGCATTAATTGGTTTATTAGGTGGTCCGGAAACAGCAGTAGCAGGCGGATTTGGAGGAGCTATTAGTGGTTTTAAAGATAAGTACCAGCAATGTCATCCGTAAAGTGGAGGGACACTGTTTCTAATTTATTTAGAAAATAGCTAGTAAGATATTTCTGAGATCAGTGATATTGTAAACATACTTTAAAGCTATGGCTAAACTGATTTCAGGGATATTTTTGTGTGTGATAATAGATATTTTATTTTGGATTTTTTTGTTATGAATACTTTTACTCGCTCCTTAGTAACAGCAATTGGATTTGGATTTTGCATGTTTTTTTACAATAGATTTAAAGGTGAGAACTGGAGTATAAAAAGGACAATATTATCAACAATTATGTTTTTTATATTATATTATTCTGGAAATTTATTAGTTAAATATATGGGAATTTTATAAAAATTATTTATATATAAAATTATAATTATTTGAGTTAAGTTTATTATTTGAATTATATTCTATTGCTCTCTCTCTATTAAATCATTCATAAAGTAGATGAAATTTCAGTCTGGATTTTTTGTTATGCATACTTTTACTAGCTCCTTATTGGCAACGTTTATATATGGATTTTGCATGTTTTTTTACAATAGATTTAAAGGTGAGAACTGGAGTATAAAAAGGACAACATTATCAACAATTATGTTTTTTATATTATATTATGCTGCAAATTTATTAATTGAATATATGGGAATTTTAAAATAATATAAAATCAAGTTGTTATATTATTTTAAAATATAATTATAAGGTGTTATTTGTAGAGTTATTTATAAAAAATAAGTTATTATTTTTATATAATATTTATCTTTAAAAAAATGTTTACTGATTACATTGTGATAGATACTTTAAATCAGTATTATCATCAAGAGTTCTGTTTTTTATTTCCTATTTTTGAATCTTTTTAATTATTTAAAGAATGAGTTGTTTTGAGATTATTGTCTTTTGTATAAGCATTGTCAGTTTATAGTTTTTGAAAAGTGATTCTCTTCTTATGTGTCATATTTATTGAAAAATAAGCAATTTTTATGAAATAAAGTGCCTTATCTCTCTTGATTTTTATCCATCATCTTGTGAGAGAGGAAGTGAGGCGATTTCTGTATCAAGTGCATCCATAAAATCGATAATAAAAGCAGCATTTGTCCCCAAATCTCTTGGCAAATAACGAGAAGCAGAACGCATATCAACAAAAGTTGTATCCCCTTCATCAGTTAAACGAACGACAATATCTGAAATAAAGCCAAGGTAAAAAGTTTTTGCTCTCGTTTCGATATAAATTTCATTTTCTTCGCCTTTGAATTCTCGTTGCGCTACAACAGGCCAATCATATGCAGCTAAAACATTAAGAACAGATTCGCGAATACGGTCAGGTGAGCCATCATAACGGCGCCCCGATATTTCTGGCCATTGTGACATCTGTATTGCTGCTTGTTCAGTCAAAACACTTTTGAGCGGTAAAGCATCGCTGGGACGTATTGTGCGAAAAAAAGCCGGCGGGCTTTGTGTATCGGTAGAAATATCGTAAAGAGCCGGTAAGGTAAACCAAAGTCCAAAAAAGAGCATCAATGGTGTCGCAGTTATGAGTGAATAAATGATCCCTTTTAAAGCTTTCATTCCCCCTAGAGCACCATATAACCATAAACTATGAAGTGCTTTAATAGCCAGAAAAAGAGAAATAATTACACAGCCAGTAGAGATACCTATCAAAATTATGAAGTCGCTTACGTTAATGACGGAAAAACGTTGTAAAATGACTGAAAATAATAAAATAAAGAACGAAAATCCACCAAATCGAGGGGACCATACTGCTGCTCTTGAAACGAACCGAACATATCTCTTCTTCATGAAGTTTTTCCCCTCAATTGTAAACTATAAGCCAAGTTTTTTCAGAGTGCTATCTTACAAAAAGCTTATGCTCATAAAACAAAAATAAAGCACTTATTTTTGAGGTCAAGGATGCGTAATGTCTTATAAGTTTCCAGCGATTGTTTTGGCACTTCATTGAAGGTAAACAGTATTTCTTCTATAGTTTATCATGTTATTGATGCGAATTTTATGGGAATGTTTGTAAATAAAAAGAAATAAACTCAAATAACAAGTTTTACAATTGTTAGCAGCATATTTTTTTAGAGCTTTACTCTTGATTTTTCTCTTCTGATTGCGGGGAGTTTTTTCTGTCAGATAATGCGTATCAAATAGGATATGATGATGTGCAATAGAGATTTCATTATATCTCAATAAAAAATTGAGGGATTTATAATCAGATAAATTTGAATATTCAATTAATAGAGAAAAAAGATAACCATTTTGATAGGCTTCATGTATTTTGTATAGAAAGTAAGGTGTTGTACAAATGAGAGGTTAGTCGGTTTTTATTCATAAAATATACGGCAGGTCGCAGATGAAAGGAAAGCTTCACTTTCTTTTTTCGCAAGGGAAGAAGGGACAAAAGTACGTAAAATAACAAACCCTTCATTCAAATTTTTAGCAACCAAAACTGAATTGGTATTTTTTTTAGGTTTTGATTTTTTGAGTTCTATGATTTGTATTGGTTTTCCAATGATAAGATCGAGTGTCGCATCAGGGGCTGTTCGGTCATTAAGGCTATAGAAAATAATTCCGTCGTGTGTGTAGGCTGCTAGTGACCAAAATTGTCGTGTTTTCAAAGCTTTTAAATGAACAGGTCCATTTTCAAGATTAAATCTGCAGACTTTAAGAAGAAAGAGTGGATCAGCAGATTGCTGAATAGGATTATTGGGCGTAAAATCGACAAATTGATAAGAGGTTCCAGATTTTTTTAGTGTTGTCCATATATTATCTTGTGCCCAGGTGGGGATCAGAAAGAGAACGCAAATATGAACAATAATAGCGCCAATGATTGCAAGAAGTGCGATATAAATAAATCTAGTCACAATTTATTTGTCCTGATGGGATTTGTTCTATTGATGGCATTGTAAGCGTTTGTAATGCCGTTGCTGAGATGATTGGGGTATCGTATAAAGTAAGAATAAGCCCGAATTCTTTTTGACTAACTGTTGCAAGCCAATTGCCGGTTTGCGGTGTGGGTGAAATATTAATGCGCAATGAGCCATCATGCTCATAGATAATATTGTCAGTGTGGAGTTCAAAAGGTATTTCTTTGGATGAAGTATAGGGTTTTAGGGATTTGTCAGCTGTATAAAGGGTAAAAAGACGGGTTTCAGGGATGGTGCCTTTGAGTAAATAATGACAGTGATGATGAAGTGGACGCCCTTGGTTATCTTGCCAAATCTGGAATTGAATACCTTCAGTTCGTCCGAGTGAAACAATGCCTTGTTTAGCGGTGCGGGCGCGGGTATAAGGATCCATATTGGCTGTTCCCATTTGTGGATAAGCACTCCATTTTCCAATTCTAAAGAGTCCAAAATGAGGAAAGGAATTGAGCACATAATCGACACTCAGTTTTCCACATAAAATGGAAAAAGCGAAGATAAAAAAGAAAATGGTGATATTAAAAAACATCAGTGAATATCTTGAATTCAAAATGTTGAATCTCCAGTTGTTTTCATTTTCAAAGAAATTGCAGATGTTTTTTTCAGATCTTTGTTAATCAATCGCACAATATTCAATGTTTCAGGAGAAAGCGTAGAGGGTATTGGAGGAGGAACTTCAGAATCTGCATGGGAAGAAAGTACTGGGGGCTGATAAGGAGGAAGGAGAGAATCTTGAACACCATAGAGCTGTTTGAGCATGATATTTTGATGTGCAGCAAGCATGATGCGATGCCATATCATGGCAGGAACGCCACCCCCAAAAGCACGATTCATCGGTGAAAAGTTATCATTTCCCATCCATACGGCTCCCGTATAATTGCCTGTAAAGCCAACAAACCAAGCATCACGATAAGATTGTGATGTTCCAGTTTTCCCTGCGACGAGAGTTATGGGCAGAGCAGCACGCTTACCAGATCCTCGTGTCGTGACACCCACCATCATTTGGTTCATATAAGCTGTTGATTGTCTGCTGAGAACTCGGTGTAACTTATTTCCGTTATGTTCGAAATCCCACACGACACGACCATCAATTGTTTTGATTTGCGTAAACCCATGACGATTACCCGCTATTCCTCCATTGGCAAAGACATTAAAGCCTGTAGCTTGATCCATGGGGGTCATATTGGAAGTGCCAAGAACCATTGTTTTGTGTGATAAAATATGCGCGTTAATCCCCATATTCTTGATGAGATCTATGATGGGTTGGGTATCACGGTTAAGATATTGATAGGTGAGATACACAGGGACTGTATTAATAGAAAAAGCTAAAGCTGTTGCTAAATCAATTTTTCCCAAATAACGACCAGAATTATTTTTGGGTGTCCAACCTCCCCAATTGATAGGAGCATCTAAAACGATTGTCGAGGGAGACAGTCCGTGTTCCAGTGCGGTTGCGTAAACATAAGGTTTGAATGAAGAACCAGTTTGCCGTCCGCCTTGTGTTGCTCTGTTAAATTGGCTCTTTTTATAATCGAGTCCTCCAACAATTGCGCATACGGCACCGTTATTATCGAGTATAACGGTGGCAGCTTGGGTTACGCGATATTGTTGACCATATTGATGTAAATGATATGCGATTGATTCTTCTGCTGCTTTTTGAATATTCGGATCAAGGGTTGTTTGAATAATTAAACTATGGCTTGGAAGTTGATTGCGCATTTTTTTGACTTCCTCGAATGCCCAATCAAGAAAATAATCTGGCTGATTATTTTCTATTTGGGGAAGTGCCTTAGCAGGGTGGCGATGCGCATTGATAATTTGGCTCTTTGTCATAAAGCCACTATTAACAAGATTAGAAAGGACGACATTGGCACGTGTTTGAGCAGCAAAGAGATGACTATGAGGAGCATATTTTGTTGGAGCTTTAAAGAGTCCTGCTAACATAGCAGATTCATTTAAAGATACATGACGTATGTTTTTTCCAAAATAAAATTTTGCCGCTGCGGCAATACCAAAATTGTTTCCTCCCATATAGGCTCGGTCAAGATAAAGTTGCAAAATCTGTTTTTTGCTAAAATTTGCTTCTAGCCAAAGAGCAAGATAAGCTTCTTTGATTTTACGTGTTATGGTTCTCTCGTTTGTTAAGAATAAATTTTTAGCCAATTGTTGTGTGAGAGTTGAACCACCTTGCACTACACCTTTAGCTTGCATATTTTGTGAAATTGCCCGTGTAAGTCCTTGAAAATCAATACCCCAATGATCAAAAAAACGACGGTCTTCTGTAGCGAGAACCGCTTTAATGACAGTGTCAGGCATTTCTTCAACGGGGACAGAGATTGCCGGCAGTGCACCACGGTGCCCAATGGAATTTCCATAGCGATCTAGAAAAAGAATGGAAAAGTTTTTAGGAGAAGACCAATCTGTTTTGGTCAGTTCAAAAACAGAAATGCCAAAAATGGTAAAAAGAGTAAATCCCATCAACCCTAATGTTAGTATTTCATCGAGAACTTCAACGATAAAACGTTTCCATCCTTGAAGATGAAAATTTTGTGAGACGATTTTTGCCTTTTTCCAGAAAAAACTGTTAGCAGAACGAATGTGATAAAGCGCTGTGTCTAATCGTGCGTCTAATTCAATGAGAGCAGGACTATGAAATGGCTTACGGTGTTGCCCTTTCTTTTTTTTAAAAAAATCAAACATTTAAAGAGAGCCTATGGCAAAGCAATACAACCAAACAAATCTACAATAATTATATGGAGTAGAAGTATTTTTTTTCTATAGTTCTAACAGAGAAAGAATTTGTTTTAGAATTATGCATTTTTTGTAAGATAGTATATTAATATTTTATTATTTTATTGAATAAATTTTATTCTCATTATTAAAAATATTTTTTTGATTTTTTAAAAATTTGGAGTAATGTTAATATGTTCTTCTGTAAGATAGAGGATAAATTGTTTTCATTTGTGATTTTTTAATCGACCAAAAAAAACCATTATTTCTTTTATCCTTTATCAAGGAAGAGAAGAGATGGGTTATTGAAATATTTATGATGAAAAAAAAATTCTTGTTCGTAATAATAGCAGCTTTTTTAGAAGCAGATTCTGTTCTAGCTTCTGGGTGTGCTGAAGTAGGTAAGAAGGCTGCCGCGCAAGAGAGCGGGGTTCTCGTCCGTTCAAAACCGGTTGTTCAGGATGGAAAGGACATGTGTGCAATTGTGGTTGTTGTACCAGCCCGTAATGGTGAAAAGTTACGTCGTGTTGAGTTTTTTGTTCCTGCTGATTAGTCTTTAGCAGATGGTGTTGTGATGCGTATCTTAATTGTTGAAGATGATCGGAATCTTCACCATCAATTAGCAGAAGCTGTAAGACGTGCAGGATATGTTTCCGATAGTGCTTTCGATGGTGAAGAGGCTTATTTTTTAGGTAGCACAGAGTCTTACGACGCGGTGATACTTGATATAGGTTTACCGCAGATTAATGGTATTAGTGTTGTTGAAAAGTGGCGTCAAGAAGGGATCTCCATGCCTGTTTTAATGCTAACAGCGCGAGACCGTTGGTCTGATAAGGTGCACGGTATTGATGCTGGAGCTGACGATTATGTTGTGAAGCCATTTCATTTGGAGGAAGTGATGGCGCGCTTGCGAGCATTAATTCGTCGCACTACGGGACATGCGACGAGTGCATTATGTTGCGGAAATGTTTTATTGGATACAAAGACGTCTCGTGTTTTTGTGGATGGTCAATTGATTAAACTAACATCTTATGAATTCAGACTGCTTTCGTATCTCATGCATCATTGTGACAGGGTCATTTCAAGAACAGAGCTTACTGAACATCTTTATGATCAGGATTTTGATAAGGACTCGAATACAGTGGAAGTCTTTGTAGGTCGGTTACGGAAAAAGCTTGGAGTGGATTTGATTGAAACTATTCGAGGAATGGGATATCGCGTGAGAACGCGAGGTGATTAATGAATGTTTTTGAAGAGAATAATTGGTATAGGAGGTTCTTTTTTGTAATTACTCGATCTCTCAGTTTACGTGTTATGATCTTATCAACATTATGGGTTGTTATTTCTCTTTTATCGATTTCTGCAGTAAGTATTTTATTTTATAAGCGTTCGACTGAACAAAGCCTAGAGCGTATCCTTTCTGCTCAACTCTACAGTCTTATTGCAACAGTGACGGTGTCATCAGAAGGTACTTTAAGAGGAGGGGCTGGGATTGATGATATTCGTTATTCTGATCCAACAACAGGATGGTATTGGGAAGTTGTTGCGATATCCCATAATTTAAAAGGAAGATTGACATCCCCCTCATTGGGAACAGGCGAGATATTTACACCAAGTGATGTTGATATACCTTTTAACAATAAATTCTTTCGCTCTTATCGGATAACGGGGAACAATGGTCAAAAGCTACAAGTGATTGAGAGTGATGTTGTTCTTGATAATAAAAATCATATTGCACGTTTTCGGCTTGTTGGGAATATCGATGAAGCTCATGCCCAGGTAAAGGAATTTAAGCGAACTTTGCAAATTTTTCTTTGGAGTTTCGGTATCGGGAGTGTTCTTATTAATATTGCTATTATTTTCTTTAGTTTTCAACCGTTGAAGCTTATTCGACGTGCATTGAATGATATTCGCGAAGGAAGAGTTCATTATGTGAATACGGATTTAGTAAGCGAAGTGATGCCGCTTGTACAAGAGATGAATACTCTCATTAATAATAATCAGCGTATTATTGAGCGATTTCGCACACAGGTTGGTAATCTCGCGCATTCATTGAAGACGCCTCTATCCGTGATTATGAATGAGACAGATAAGATGCGCGGAGAAAAGGCTAGTTTGTTGAGAGAGCAAACGCAAATAATGCAAGCTCAAATCAATCATTATCTTCAGCGTGCGCGGATTGCAGCACAATGCGATAGTGTTGTCTATCATACGTCTGTTCGCAGTGTGCTTGAACGCTTGGTGCGGGTTATGAAAAAGCTTAATCCTGAAAAACAAATTCAATTTATTATGGATGTTGATGATATTGTTTTTTCTGGAGAGAAGGAAGATTTAGAAGAAATTATAGGGAATCTGATTGAAAATGCTACTCAGTGGTCTCGCGCAAAGGTTTTGATCTCTTGTTGTTTAGAAGAAAATGCTGAAGAAACAGAATATTTTAGTATCTTTGTAGAAGATGATGGTCCTGGTTTAACAGAAGACAAAATTGATGAAGCATTAAAAAGAGGGCGGCGGTTTAATGAAAGTAAACTAGGGTCAGGCTTAGGGTTAGCAATTGTTTCAGATATGGTCAGTGAATATGGTGGCAATCTCTTTTTATCACGTTCTGATTTGGGTGGATTGTATGCAAAAGTTTTATTACCTAAGATGGGAGAATAACATATTTTCTCCTTAAGCAAGAAATGTCTATAAAGTTTGTAAAGCAGTATTTTCAGACAACACATCAACAGAGTAGGGAAACATTGTTTTTAGTTTCTTTGTTTAATTGATGTATATAATAGATTTTATAATATTCTCCATGAAAAAATGAATTTTAATTAATTTACATCACTTTTCTCATGAAGAGGATAAAATGTAAGCGAGTTATTCTCTGTTCGTATTGGAAAAAACGATATGCTCTTATTAATTTTTGCAGCATTTTTTCTGATTTTTCTGGCAAGTGTTCTTTTTCTTTCACTACGTTTTGACGATGAGATAAAAAAAGAATGGAAAGTTCAAACCGTGGATGGTTACAGAAGCCATAAGCGTATGATTGAGTTTAACAAGCTTTATATGCATTATAAAAAAAGAAATATTCTTAAGGCTTTAAGTATCTTGTTTGTTCTCCTTATGACATGGAATATTTATGGGCTGACAGGCAATCCAGAAGTGAAAAGTTATTTTTTTAGCGAATTAATGGATAAAAATCCTCAAACTCTTAGTAAGCAAGAAAAGCTTATTCGTTTACAAGTGCTTTTTTTCCGTGCACCTCATGATGGCAAGCTAGCAGATGCGTTAGCGGTAGGGTATCTCGAAGAAAGCCTTTTTCAAGAAGCAGTGAATACTTATTTAGATGCACTTCGTTTGAATGGAGAAACAGCTCCAAGGCTTGTAGGATACGGTTTAGCATTGGTTGGTTATGAAGGGGGAGTGATAACGCAAGAAGCGCAAAATGCTTTTCAAAAAGCAGCAGATTTAGCGCCAACAGATTTTTATCCACGTTTATTGTTGGCAGATGCATTGCATCAAGCAGGAAAAACTGCGCAGGCAGTGCAATTTTTACAAAGCTTTCTTGATACAATGCCTGAAAATTTTTCAGGACAATCACGTGTTAAAAAAATGATGATTCAGTTACGTGATTTATCGAGTGATCATACAAAGAAAAGAAATCTTGCACCTATGTAGAAGATGTGCAAAGCTCTTAAAAAATAAAATATTGATACTTAGTTATAACGTATTTAAAATTTTTTCGCAGAGTGTCTATGAACAGTCAATCTTTAAAGAATTCTACCTCATGGAAGGTTATTTTAGAGCAGCGAAAAAAAAGCGCTTACTGATCATATTATTATGTTGTTTGGTTATAACAATTGCAGCAAGTCTCATAGTGTATGCAATGCGTCATGCGGTCAGTTTTTTTAGAATGCCCTCTGAAATTACAAGAGAAGATATTTTAACGGAGCGCCCTTTGCGTTTGGGTGGCTTTGTTGAAAAGGGAACTGTTCAATATGTTGGAGAGAGAGGCGTTGTTTTTTTTGTAACGGATAACAAAAAACATGAAAAAGTAGTTTTCAATGGTGCCTTACCGGATCTTTTTCGTGAAGGTCAGGGGGTGATCGTAGAAGGGCATTTCGATAAACAGGGATTTTTTATAGGGATGCGTATTTTAGCAAAACATGATGAAACTTATATGCCTAAAGAAACAGCTGATCGTTTGAAAAAACATTACATTATGGAGAAATAATTCGATTGTGCTTGTCGAACTGGGTCATATTTTTTTAGCTGCAGCATTTTCAGTAAGCTTATTAGGGGCATTTTTACCTGCTTTAGGTTTTTGGTGGAGAGAGCGTTTGTTAATGCAAACAGTTGTTCCTCTAACATATATTACTTTTACATTACTGCTTTTATCTTTTTTAGTGATAATTTATGCTTATGTTGTATCTGATTTTTCTGTTTTGAACGTTGTTGAGAATTCTCATTCAGAAAAACCGATGCTCTATAAAATTACAGGTGTTTGGGGCAACCACGAAGGCTCTATGTTGTTGTGGGTTTTAAGTCTTGCTTTTTTTAGTGCATTGATGGCTTTTTTTAGCCAACATTTGCCAGAAGATTTTAAGACGCTTGTTTTAATTTGCCAAAGTTGGATTACAACTGCTTTTCTTTTATTTATTCTTTTTGTATCCAATCCATTTTTACGCGTAAATCCACCAGCATTGCAGGGAAATGGTCTCAATCCTCTTTTACAAGATATCGCATTAGCAATTCATCCACCGCTACTTTATTTAGGTTATGTCGGTTTTTCACTTTGTTTTTCTTTTGCCGTTGCGGCATTGATTATGGGACATGTTGATAGAATTTGGGCGCGTGGGATTCGTCCGTGGCTTTTACTTGCTTGGTGTTTTTTGACATTGGGTATTATGGTTGGCTCTTATTGGGCTTATTATGAGCTAGGATGGGGAGGCTATTGGTTTTGGGATCCTGTTGAAAATGTTTCGTTTATGCCTTGGCTTTCAGGAACGGCTCTTTTACATTCTGCTCTTGTTCTCGAAAAACGAGAAATATTGAAAAGTTGGACTCTGTTTTTAGCGCTGCTTACTTTTTCCCTTTCTCTGATGGGAACTTTTCTTGTGCGTTCTGGGCTTTTAGTTTCTGTTCATAGTTTTGCTGTTGATCCAGCACGCGGGCAAGCAATTCTTGCTCTTTTATTTTTTTTACGGGAGCTGCTTTTCTTCTTTTTGCTTTGCGTATCCCTATTTTAAAAACAGAAAGATTTTTTCAACCAATTTCACGTGAAGGGTTTATTGTTTTAAATAACTTGTTACTGACAACAATAACAGCAACAGTATTGATTGGTACGCTTTATCCTTATTTTATTGAGATATTAACAGGGCAAAAAATTTCTGTAGGGGCTGCTTTTTTTAACCTTACCTGTGGACCGCTAATGGTTTTGCTGTTGTTGTTTGTTCCATTTGGGACAATGATGGCATGGAAACGCGGTGATTTTCTTGCAGTTTTTGAACGGTTGTGGTTTGTTTTTGTATTGGTTGGTATCGTCTGTTTTATAATATTCTATGCGGCATCTGTGCGTGATATTTTTGCAGTTTTAGGGATTGGGCTTTCAGCGTTTGTTTTTTTAGGCAGTTTAGCGGATCTATGGGGAAAGAGTGGATATGGCAAGAGAGCTTTTTCAGTACGCGTTAAGAGATTTCTTGGATTGCCATGGTCTACTTTTGGTGCAGCAATAGCACATATGGGATTAGGCATTACATTATTTGGTATTGTTTGCGTGGTAAGTTTTGGGCAAGAACGTATTTTAATCATGAACGTAGGGGATAGGGTGACGATAGCGGATAAAACGCTTCATTTTGATGCAGTGCATGATGGTGTTGGTTCGAATTATTCGACAATGGAATTTTATTTTAAAATATATGAAAATAAAAACATTGTGGGTCATGTAACAGCCTCAAAGCGATTTTATTCAAGCCAAAATACATCAACAACAGAAGTTGGTCTTAAAAATTATGGCTTATCGCAGCTATATATTGTACCGGGACATATCGATAATCGGGGTCTCGTTGTGCACGTATGGTGGAAGCCTTATGTAATATGTATTTGGTTAGGGGCATTCATGATGGCTATGGGGGGATGTTTTTCTCTTTTGGGGTATTGGTTTCGCATTGGCATGTACAATAGGATAGTGCTTGCTTTAAATTTTTGGAAAAGACATTGAGATGAAAAAAATTCTTTGGATTGTATTTTTTTTAATTGCAACGTTTCCTTTTCGATTAGCAATAGCAGTAGAGCCGGATGAGATTTTAAAGGATAAGATTCTTGAAGCGCGAGCACGCCATATTTCATCGCATTTACGTTGTCCGGTTTGTCAAAATCAATCAATTGATGATTCAGATGCTGCTTTAGCAGGTGATTTACGGCTTTTAATTCGGGAAAGGCTAAAAATGGGCTATAGTAATCAGCAAGTCACTGACTTTCTTGTTGAGCGATATGGTGAATTTATTCTCTTGAAACCACCATTGAATAAAATAACTTGGTTTTTATGGTTCTCGCCTTTGATCATTATTATCATTGGCGTAAGTATTATATTTTTCCACTTCAAACGGAATAATCATGCGTTATGTGAATGAAAAAGAACAGTCAAAAATGTCATTGCATTAAAAAAATGTTACATAAAAGAAAAAAATCAGATCATCTGCAATAAGCAGACAATCTTATTGTAATTATATTAGGGAATACTGAAACCTTACAAAACTTTAATAATTTAGACAGAAAACGGTAAGGTCTGGTATTTTATAAGTGATCGGAATTGAAATATAGGTATGATTGAATAGGAGCATAGAATAAATGGTTAAAAAGGCTTTCTTTAAAACATTTGTCGCAGTGAGTTTTTCTGCGATATTGGAAAGTGCACTGTTTTTTAGTGGATGTACATCAAGCTTGTGGATGACAAAGGCTCATGCAAGTTCTGTATTTACTTCGTTAATGCAACAACAGGGATTTGCCGATATTGTTGCTCAAGTGAAACCAGCCGTTGTGGCAGTACAAGTAAAGAGCAATAAAAAGAAAGAAGATAGGTTCTTTAGCAACTTTTTTAGTGGTCCAGGACTTGATCAATTACCAGATCAGCATCCTTTAAAAAGATTTTTTAAAGAGTTTTATGATTTTGATAAACCTAAAAATAAATTTCCGCACCAATCGCAGAGACTCCGTCCTGTTGCTTTTGGATCGGGTTTTTTTATTTCGTCTGATGGTTACATTGTGACCAATGATCATGTGATTTCTGACGGAACAAGTTATACTGTTGTTCTTGATGATGGTACAGAATTGAACGCAAAGCTCATTGGGAAAGACCCAAAAACCGACCTTGCCGTATTAAAAGTGAATGATAAAAGAAAATTTTCTTATGTTGATTTTGGTGATGATTCAAAGCTTCGTGTTGGGGATTGGGTTGTTGCTATTGGGAATCCATTTGGTCTTGGTGGAACTGTGACAGCAGGTATTGTTTCTGCACGTGGACGTGATATTGGCACTGGTGTATACGATGATTTTATTCAGATTGATGCTGCTGTTAATAGAGGAAACTCTGGTGGTCCAACGTTTGATCTTAATGGAAAGGTTGTTGGGGTTAATACAGCAATTTTTTCTCCTTCTGGAGGAAATGTTGGGATTGCTTTTGCTATTCCAGCAGCGACTGTAAAACAGGTTGTACAACAACTTATTGAAAAAGGTTCAGTTCAACGTGGTTGGTTAGGTGTTCAGATTCAGCCGGTAACAAAGGAGATTTCCGATTCAATAGGATTGAAAGAAGCCAAAGGTGCTTTGGTTACTGATCCGTTAAAAGGACCGGCAGAAAAGGCTGGTATTAAAGCGGGTGATGTAATTATTTCAGTGAATAATGAAAAAGTTGCTGATGCGCGTGAGTTGGCGAAACGTATTGCAAATATTAAACCAGGAGAAATGGTAACCATAGGGATTTGGAGATCAGGTAAGGAGGAGAGTATAAAGGTTAAACTCGCTTCAATGTCTGAAGATGAAAGTAAGAAAGAGACTTCAAAATATTCAAATGGACAGAGTGATTTAGATGAAACATTGGAAGATTATGGTTTGATTGTTATGCCTTCTGATGATGGTGTAGGGGTTGTCGTAACGGATGTCGATACCGATTCAGATGCTGCAGATAAAGGGATACGCCCTGGTGATATCATTGTGACAGTAAATAATAAACCGGTTAAACGAGTCTCTGATATTATTAACACAATCAAAAATGCTCAGCAGTTAGGACGAAAGGCTATACTCTTACAAGTGCGAACAAATGATCAAAATCGTTTTGTTGCTCTTCCAATTTTCAAAAAATAAGGCTTTAGTTGTAGGACAAATGTTTATTAAATATTTGTCCTACAACATAATAAAATAATGGAGATACGTTTTATGAAGATACTCGTTATTGAAGATGATCATGAGACGGGGCATTATCTCGAAAAAGCATTTTTGGAAGTAGGGCATTCTGTTGATGTTGCTTATGATGGGGATACGGGATATGCTTTAGCAACCACGGAAAATTATGACGTTATGGTTGTTGACCGAATGCTTTTGCATCGTGATGGTCTTTCTATTATTGCTGAATTGCGCGCTAAAGGCAATGAAACACCGGTTCTTATTCTGTCTGCTTTAGGGCAAGTTAATGATCGTGTAACGGGGCTGCGTGCAGGGGGAGATGATTATTTGACAAAGCCTTATGCTTTTTCTGAACTTCTTGCGCGTGTTGAAGTTTTACAACGGCGGAAAAATCCTAAAGAAGCAGAAACTGTTTACTGTGTAGGTAATCTTGAGCTTGATCGGTTAGCACATACGGTAAAACGAGGTGATAGAAACATTCTATTGCAACCACGAGAGTTTCGTTTACTTGAATATTTGATGCGTTATGCGGGGCAGGTTGTTACACGCACTATGCTTTTGGAAAACGTTTGGAATTACCATTTTGATCCACAAACGAATGTCATTGATGTCCATATCTCTCGTTTGAGAGCCAAAATTGAAAAAGATTTTGATGTTCCCCTTCTCCATACAGTGCGTGGAGCTGGATATATGCTGAAAGTACCAGATAACAAAGCATGAATCGTTTGATTAATATAATGCGCACGACGGCGCTAAGGCTTTCAGCACTTTACATTTTATTGTTTGGATTGGTGGCAACAGGACTTTCTATTTATATGACGGCATTTTCTGCTTCATTGTTAACAGAGCAAACTGAACAGGCTTTACATGAAGAATTAAAGTATATTGAAAATGCTTATAATTATGGGGGATTATCCTTATTAATGCGCACTATTGATTATCGTTCAAGACAACCAGGAGCATTTCTTTATCTTGTTACAGATTCTATGGGGCGTATTTTAGCAGGAAATGTAGCACGTATTGAATTAGGTCTTTTGAATCAGAGTGGTTTTATTTCTACCTCTTTTTTGTATTCCCGTTTTGGAGAACATGGCAAAACAAGTGAACATCGCGCTTTGGCGGTTATTGTTGATTTGCCTAATGCTATGAAGATTCTTATAGGACGTGATTTGGATGAGCCAGAACGTTTTGCTGTTGTTATTCGCAAAGCTGTGATCATTGCACTTGCTGCAATGGTTGGAGGCGCTTTACTCATATGGTTTTTTGTTGGCAGGAGAGCTTTACAAAGGATTGATCATGTAACGGCTGCATCACAGCGCTTGATGGATGGTGATTTCAGTGGGCGTTTACCTGTTTCTGGAGTAGGGGATGAGTTTGATCGATTGTCAACCAATCTTAATGTTATGTTAGACCGCATTGAAGAGTTAAATATTGGTTTACGTCAAGTATCAGATAATATTGCTCATGATCTGAAAACGCCGTTAACGCGTCTTAGAAATCGCGCTGAAGAGGCACTTTCAGGAAATAAGACAAAGCTTGAATATCGTCAGGTCCTTGATAGGGTTATTGCAGAGTCAGATCAACTTATTTGTACGTTCAATGCGATTTTAATGATTTCACGTATTGAGGCCAGCAGTGCAATTGAACATCTTGAAATGATGAATATGAAATTGATCATTGAGGATGCTGTTGAGCTTTACGAACCTTTTGCTGAGGAGTCAGGTGTTTTACTTCAGTTGGGAGATATATTTGATAAAGAGCTAAAATTGAATCGTGAGCTTGTTGCACAATCAATTTTTAATCTTATAGATAATGCAATTAAATATGCGCCTAAAGGTGGAAGGCAAGCGAAGGTTTGCTTATCAATGGAATATCGTGATGAACATTTATTAGTTGTTGTGAGCGATAATGGACCAGGAATAGCAGAGGATAAACGTGAAAAAGTGACAGAACGATTTGTTCGTCTTGAAGAAAGCCGCACACAACCTGGGTTTGGGATTGGTTTAAGTATAGCAAAAGCGGTTATGAAGCTTCATGGGGGTGAATTGTTACTTGAAAATGCAAATCCAGGGCTTAGGGCTATTTTGTTATTTCCTTAAAGATATTTTTCTTCTCTTTTCATACGTAACAACTATTTTAAAAGTATAAAGCAATAGAAAGGAAAGAAAAATGCTTTTCAAGGGAGCGCAGACGAAACAAGCTTTTTTTAAAACACAGCTTCTCCCTTTATGTCCTCTCGATAAAAGTGGTTCCCAATGGTTAAAAGACATGGAAGAACAAGCAAGGAAAGAAGGTTTAGAATCGCTTGTTTCCATCATTTCAGAGAGTGGAACGCAGATTGATTTTATCAGTTCGGTTATGACCTTATCTCCTTTTTTGCGTGAGGTTTTAATTGCCAACCCATCATATCTTAGTGCTTTATTAAATGTTGATATAGAAACAAGGCTGAGCGAAATTATAGATGATATTACAGCTATTGATAAGGATGAAACTATAAATGAAACTTCATTGATGGCTGCTTTAAGGCGCAAAAAACGAGAAGCGCATGTTCTTATTGCTTTAGCTGATTTGGGTGGTGTTTTTACTTACGAAGTTTCATGTGCTTGGTTGACACGTTTGGGCGAAGCAGCATTAAGTGTAGCACTACGTTTTCTATTAAGAGAAGCGCATGATCATGGTAAGATCAATTTATTAAGCCGTGAGAATCCAGAAAAAGACTGTGGTTTAATTATTTTAGGGATGGGAAAGTTAGGAGCAGGGGAACTTAATTATTCTTCTGATATTGATCTTATTGTTTTCATTGATGAAACATCACCTCATATTGGTAATCTTTCTGAAAGTGTTGACATATTTTCTAAAATGGTACGCCGATTAATCCGTATCATTCAAGAACGCACTGCGGAAGGATATGTTTTTCGTCTTGATTTTCGTCTTCGTCCAGATCCAGGATCAACCCCTTTGGCCTTACCAGTAAGGACTGCATTGCGTTATTACGAAGGGCGTGGGCAAAATTGGGAACGAGCAGCCATGATTAAAGCACGTCCAGTTGCTGGTGATAAGAGGGCAGGTTTTAACTTTCTCAAAGAGCTTTTTCCCTATGTGTGGCGGAAATATTTAGATTACGCTGCTATTGCTGATATTCATTCGATCAAACGTCAAATTCATGCGCATAAAAATTATGGTCAAATTGCAGCTTATGGGCATAATATAAAGTTAGGTCGTGGTGGTATTCGTGAGATTGAGTTTTTTGTTCAGACACAGCAGCTCATTGCTGGTGGACGTTTTCCTCAATTACGTGGACGTCAGACAGTTGCAATGTTAGCAGAACTTCACACGCTTGGTTGGATCAGTGAGAAAACGAGAAATAGCCTTATAAAAAGTTATGCTATTCTTCGAAATGTAGAACATCGTATTCAAATGCTTTTCGATGAACAAACACATCTTCTTCCAAATGATACTGCTCAATTCACGAGTGTTGCCTATTTAATGGGTTATCAAGACAGTAACAGTTTTATCCGTGATTTATTAAAAACACTTCAGGTTGTTGAAAAACATTATGCTGCACTTTTTGAGAATGAGCAAGAACTTGGTTTAGAAATTGGTAATTTAGTTTTTACAGGTGAAGAAGATGATCCAGAGACATTAATAACGTTAAGCCGTTTAGGTTTCGAAAGAGCAAGTGATATTTGTCGTATTATGCGCACGCTCCATTTTGGTCGTTATAAAGCAACGCAATCAGCCGAAGCACGCGAGAGATTAACGGAATTAACACCAGCTCTTTTGAAAGCTTTTGGTGGGACAAAACGAGCTGATGAGGCGATGTTGCGTTTTGATGGTTTTTTACAGGGCTTACCTTCAGGAATTCAGCTTTTTAGTCTTTTGCAGTCTAATCCTTCTCTTTTGGATATGCTTGTCCTTATTATGGGGGCTGCTCCACGTCTTGCAGAAATTATTGCACGCAGGTCCCATGTTTTTGATGGAATGTTAGATCCGAATATTCTTTCAGAATTACCGACCAAAACGTACTTAGAAAAACGGCTTGAATATTTTCTTGAAAATGTTCTTTCTTATGAGAAAATTCTTGACCATTTAAGGATTTTTGCAGATGAACAACGTTTTTTGATTGGTATTCGAATTTTAAACGGTACAATTACAGGAGAAAGAGCGGGTTTTGCTTTTACTGCGCTTGCTGATCTTATGATTACAAAAACATTTGCTACCGTTCAAGAGGAATTTTCTCGTCTTCATGGTCGTATTAAAGGGGGGCGTGTTGGCATATTGGGTATGGGGAAGCTTGGAAGTCGCGAATTAACAGCAGATTCCGATGTTGACCTCGTTTTGCTTTATGAACACGATAATGATGCAGAAATATCTGATGGAGAAAAGCCTCTTTATATCTCTCAATATTATACGCGTTTAGCACAGCGCCTCGTTTCTGCTTTATCCACTCTTACAAGCCAAGGTATTCTTTATGTCGTTGATTTAAGGTTACGGCCATTAGGCAATAAAGGACCTATTGCTGTTTCTTTTCCATTTTTTAAAAAGTATTATCGCCAAGAAGCATGGATATGGGAATATCTTGCTTTAACAAGGGCTCGAGGCATTGCAGGAGACCCTGATTTTTTACAAAAGCTAGAAAATGAAGTGTGTGCAATTATTGCTATTTCTCGTGATAAGAAGGAAGTTGCAAAAGAAGTATGTGAAATGCGTGCCTTGATTGCAAAAGAAAAGCCGCCAAAAAATCAATGGGATTTAAAAACGATGTCTGGTGGCATTATGGATTTGGAGTTTATTGCTCAATTTTCTCTTATTACGCATGTCATTGAGTTTCAAATTGGAGCGACGACAGCGGATATTTTAGATCACTTACCAAACAGTTTTCTTAATCAGTCATGTATTGCTGATTTACATTATGCCTATCGTCTTTATACAAATTTGAGTCAAATTATACGGCTTTGCTTAAATGATTCTCTTGATCCCAATGATATGCCACCTGGATTAAGCGACCTTTTGTTGAATAGTGTTGGGGAACCTGATTTGCTTCGTGTTGAAAAATTAATTGCAGAAACTGGGCAATTGGTCTGTTCAGTTTTTACAAAAATCATGAAACATTAAAATAATTCTATAAGAATAAATAAAAATTATTAATTCCATTTTTATATATTAATTTTTTGTCTTTCATTTCATAGACGCTTGAGATGGTTAGAGTGAAGTTCTCTACTGGTTTTTCAAGTGTGATGAAAAAATTCTCCATTCTAGGTATCATTCTTTATACAAAAAGCGATGAGTGATTAATTTAGTGAATCATATTTTTTATGAGCGTTATCTCATTTTTTCAAAAAATTGACATTATAATCATTTATATAATTCAAGATAATAATGATCAATATGAAGCTATAAAAGCTGCTATAGATTAATAGTTTCTGGAAATTATAAATAATATTTAAGCTTTATTTAAAACTAATTTTAATTTTTTAACTGTGTCATTTTTGCTATAGATTTTTTCAAAAAATTGTGAAACGATTTACCATTATTTATGTATCACATTAGCTTTTAGGGGAGCAATTATGATTACAAAGTATTTAGCCTCAACATCTCTATTTTCTTTAATTTCAATTTCTGTAGTACAGGCGTCGGATATCGTTATTCCTGAACAACCTGTTCCTGTTATTCCAGCGCCTGCTTTGTCTTGGACAGGATTTTATCTTGGAGGACAGATTGGTAACTTTTCAGGTAAAACAACTGCAAGTTATTTAAAACATGAGACAGGGATATGGAATCCAATTGGAAAGGAGAATTTACCTAAACTTTCTGGTTTTATCGGGGGAGTTTATGCGGGTTCCAATATTGATATCGATAATAGTTTTATTATAGGTATTGATACAGATATTATGTGGTCTGGTAAAAAGGATTCTAAAGATGTCAATCTACCGAAAAAAAGTCCAACTGAAGAAATACCAAAACCTATAGAAGAAACAAGTCTAACAAGAGATTTGCAGGAGAATGATTCAACAAGGCGTATTAAAGCTGTACGTCATACTTTAAAACAAAAATGGGCTGGTGCTACACGGGTGAGAGTTGGTTTTGCGATTGAGCGTATGATGCCTTATATTTCCGGAGGGATTGCTTATACGCAGCTTCAGAATATTTTTGCGGCAGTAGCTGATAGCAAAAATGGAGAAGTTGATTTTTCTGATTGGTTGCATGATGAAAAAAAGACCATGATTGGTTATACCCTTGGAGGTGGTATTGATTTTGCAATGACTGATAATGTTATTGTGCGTGCAGAATATCGTTATTCAGATTTTGGCAAAAAGAAGTTCATACAGGATAAATTTGAAATGGGCTACAAAACAAATGATTTCCGCGTGGGTGTAGCTTATAAATTTTAATTTTTTGCAGAATTAAACACTTCAAAAGTCTCATTTTCGAATGAGGCTTTTATTTTTCAGGTATGTTCTAGTAAATATCCTTTACTCAAAAGAGCTACTATTTTATTCGAACAATACTTTGATTTATAAATATAAATTACTTTTTGTCATGTTAAGTGAGAGACCCGAGTGTCATAAGATTTTCTCATTTTAAACCTATATTATATTGAACCAATCAAAGCCATGTCTTTTGCACGTCAAAAAGAGGGGGAGTCGTGAGATAAAAACATTAAAGAAAGAATAAAAATGCTTCTTATGAACTATCTTAAGTGCTAAAGGCTGTTGCTACATTAGGGGGTGGAAAAGTATGAGATTTGATACTAGCTTGCTTTTCCATAAACGTGAAGATGGTGTTGCTAAATAGACTTATCATTACATCATTCATAGGTGCCGTCGGGAAATGGGTTTTGGTGCTTTAAAAGATGCTTTTTAAAACCAACATGTGAATTGACAAGCTAATGGCATTTTATTTTATTTGAAAGATCTCTCATACAATCAACTTTTCTGTTTTGCGGTATCGTAAAATATTTGATTTAATAACAAAAAGATCGCAAAAAAATTCTAAAGCACGTAAAATTACATCCGCAATGTAACTCAATAATAAAATAATTATAAAGAGTATTATAAAGTGATTTATAGGAAAAAATAGAGAGAAAATTAGGAATTTATTGAGACATAAAAAACATTATTACCTATATCTGGTATCGAAATATAATCTACTATTTTTTATAACTTTTTTAATGTACGATAATAAATATCGAGTGAAATAGTAATGGATCATTTCAAATCTATTTACGATAAATCAATCAACATCATTTGTTTATGAATCACAAGTAGGTTGGGTTATTGAAATTATATACTTTAGTTATTATTTGGCTTTTTTAGGCATTGATTTTCAGGTATAGACGCTGAATGAGCTTCTCTATTATTCTATAAAATATCATCATTGTAATAATATAAGGATTTTACGCATTAGATGCTTTTGGAGGAGTGTATGATGAAATTCAAAGCAGGGTTTATGTGTAGAGCTTTGTGAAGTAAATCACATGCGCAATTAGCAGCTGGAACCCGTGAGACAAGAATCCGGATTATTTATAAATCAGATGTGGTAGAATTTTCGTTCTTTAGGGCGGGAAGGAAGAAAACCGATAAGTTTGTAAAAAGCTAGTCACATAAGTGGGGCAGCAGATGGAACTGTCTGAGAAAAATTGATCTATTGACAGAGAAGGTGAAACTTTGTCTTTTAAGGAGAAAAAGGGAAATAAGAATTATGATTTTCAAAGGAATATGAAATAAAAATATTTTCGTTTTTTGTTGTTTTGGCAACTATGAAGGTGTTTAAAGATTAATTGTTTCAGTACATGCAATCTCGTTTTGAGGATTGATAATGCTATGACGTTGTAATTGGCAATGCCATTGATTTTGTAAGCGTTCAATGAAAAATAAATTAAAGCCTGCGGGTGGTTTTTTATCACCAAAAGCTTGTGATGCGGAAGGAACACCAACAATAGGAATTTTTTTAATTGGTCCTTCAATGTAATTCAATGTGGGTAAATGAGTATGTCCGTGAAGAATAAGCTCACAACCGTGATATTTGATAACGTCTAGAAAACGTTTTATATCCCGTAGTTTTTTATGCCAAGACGTTGCCTTTGGAAAGGGGGGGTGGTGAATCATGACGACACGAAAAAGGTTGCGCTGTGCTGCTTCCTTTAAAAAGAGCGGTAAAGTTTGCGCTTGCATTTTACCAAAATAGCCAGAAGCTTGAAAAGGCAATGTCGCAATGGCTGAAGAAGCTGCTATGATGGCAACATCTTTGCGAATGCGCATATAAGGAAAGACGCTTTTTTGAGGGATGTCACCTGTAATCCAAGGTTTAAAAAGAGTGCATGCTTTTTGTAAAGCGCCGCGGACATAGGCATCGTGATTTCCAAATGTTAAAGAAATATCTTGAGGTTTTCCTAGGTTAAGTAGCCAACGATGAGCTTGTACAAATTCTTTATCGAGAGCAAGATTTACAAGATCACCAGAGATCACAAGGTGATCAGGTTTTTTTTTGTTCAAGGCATCTATTACAGTTTCTAGGACATCTGTTGCCATCTGACTCTTACGTTTTTTTTGCCAGTTCAGATAACCGGTAAGACGCTTCCCAGAAAGTTCAAAAAGGGAAGGTTGCGGGAGAGGGGAAAGATGTACATCCGATATATGGGCAAGATAAAACATAAAAGCTCGTAGAGGATTAAAAACGATTTAAAGAATAAACATAAGATAAGTTAGTGCTTAAAGGCAAGAAAGATTGTAAAATGAAAATTAGCTTGCAAAAAAGAACGTCTCAAGCGGAATGTTCCAAATAGAATATCCCTAATAAAATATCATTGTGTTGTAGATTCACATATTTGTAAAAAAACATTTCTCAATGCGTTTGAGCTAACTTCACGACGGTACTCGATATTATAATGGAAAGCTTCTGTGAACTATATAGGGCTTACTGTACACTACCATCTCTACACTTATACAAGGTGCAAATAAAAAACATCATACTATTTTCCCCCAATTTTATGAAAATCCTTGCTTTGCTTTAAGAGGATTCATTAAGAGGTATTTCACTCTTTTCTTCAATGGTTTCTATCCATACAGCATCTCTTCTAATAATATGCAAGAGAATGTTTTTTATTGTTTTAATATGAGGATATTAGAAATAAGGAGAATTCTACTGTATTTTGAGTTATAAATCAATACGTTATCTAATTACAAAAGACAAGTAGATACGTAAAAAGATAAGCTGAATTTTAAAACTATTATACGAAATCTCAGACTTTTTAACGGCCTTCATAATACCACATGCTGCTCAACAGTAAAAGGTAAGCAAGCAGTGCAAAAAAACCAGAAAATATCGAAAAATAAAAGGTATTGATTAAACGGGTTTCTGTTGCTTCTTTCAGAACAATTGAATGTGCTGGGGAAGAGGACGGACTTGTTTTTGATTGAATCAGCTTAAATGGAGGAAGATGAATGTTTTCTTTTCCTTCAGGGTGTAAACGTCCGATGTAGCCACCAGTGTGCTTAATAATGGGGGCTAGTTTTTCTTGTGTTGAAATCAAGTCAAACAACTCAAGATTATCGAGCATCCCTACAGAAGAAAGTATTGTTAAACCGCCATTTTTAATGGTAAAAATTCCTGTCTCATCAGTGGTCACAGTTGCAGTAAAAAGGCCTTCTTGCTCTTTGGTCAGAGTAATATTTTCTTTTTTTCCAGAGGGAAAGATTATTTCAGCGGGTTCTGGATGGTCTTTTAGAGTTTGGCGGCGAATTGTTAAATGATGATGGCTGCTGGTCGCACTTAATTTTTCTTCCTCAAGTTCTGGTTCTTTCATGAGCCAATGGGCAATACGACGATAAAGAGCAGCATAAGGACCACCGCCTTCGAAACCTCGTGCCCAAAGCCAACTTTCATCAGAGAGCAACATGCCTACACGTCCTTTATCAACATGCGAGAGAAGTAAAAGTGGTTGTTCATCGGCTCCTTTCATGAGGGCGATTCCGTTATTTATGTTTTGAATAGCAATTTGTCGCAACCACTGCCCCCATTGAGAAGCGGGAAGGTTAAGTGTTGCAAGACCCCTTGTGACAGGATGGCGCTCACCTTCTTTGGTTAATGTGGGGCGAAAAGGTTTTTCAATAATAGTTCCATTGGGCAATGCCGGTAAAATGCTTATTAAAGGTGTTTTCGCAAGTGAGTTTTTTTGGGTAAATTCAGGTCCTGTTACCATCAGCAATGCACCCCCCTTTTGTACATATTGGGCGATATAATCATAATAGATTAAGGGGAGAACAGTAGAGTGCTGGTAGCCATCAAGGATGATGAGATCAAAGTTATTAATTTCTTCAACAAAGAGTTTTCTTGTGGGAAAGACCACTAAGGATAATTGGCTTGAGGGCGTATTATCTGCTTTGGTGGGGGGACGCAAAATAGTAAAGTGAACAAGATCAATATTAGAGTCACCTTTCAAAAGGTCTCGCCATGTCCGTTCTCCATTATAAGGAGCACCTGAAATAAGAAGAACGCGTAAATTTTCTCTGATTCCTTCAATAATTGTTATGGCGCGGTTGTTTTTAAAGCTTAGTTCACCTTTGTGTGGATCAGTTATAACTTGGATAATATTTTTTTCAGCATGAGGAAGGCTAATTTCAGTTTGAAAAATCACGCCAGGAGTCACAGAATAATGGCCAATGTCTTGTCCATTGACGCTTAGTGTAATATTTGCTTTCTGTGGTATTGTTTTTTTGGCGGGGCCTTTATCTTCTACCAAAATGGAGAGCGTTTGTGGTTTGTTGACAAGGGCAAAGCGTGGAGGAGAAATAAACTTGATTTGGCGATCAAATTCATCTGAGTGCCCTGTAATCAGGGCATTGAGAGGTGTTTCATGATGAAGGTCTGATAGGTCAGGAATGTCATGCACTTGTCCATCGGTGATAAAAATGGTTCCTGCATAACGAGAGAGCGGTACATCAGATACTGCTTGTGTTAAAGCCTCAAACAAATTCGTTGAGGGCGCATACTGATTATCAGCAAGTTTTCCAGCTTCAATAAAGCGTGGTTCAAATTGTGGATAATGCGCCAATGCTTGAGTTAATTGCGCGCGCGCTTCATCACTGTCGTTTGTACGTGTTCCAAATGTTTGGCTTTTGCTGCGGTCAATAACAATTCCTACTGTGCTTTTCAGTGGTTCACGCTGTTCCTTTATGATCATTGGATTGAGTAAAGCAAGGATGAGGGCGCTTAATGCCATCAGACGAAATAAAGAACCTTGCCGTTGCGTAACAAGACCAACAACGACAAAAAGAATCGATATTCCACTTAAGAACAGAATCCAAATGAGTGGTAAAAAAGGCTGAAAAGTGAAAAATGATATCATTGCCTTCTTTCTCTTTTAAAGCGTTCCAAGAGTGCTGGAACATGAACTTGATCCGCTTTATAGTTTCCTGTAAGAACATAAAGGACAATATTTAAACCTGCACGAAATGCCCATAGACGTTGCATTGGATCATTGGGAACAAGGGGATATTTCCATGACCCTTTTTTATCGAGTGCCCAAGCACCAGCAAAGTTATTGGCAGTAATGAGAAGAGAACTTACATTATCGCCGCTGGCAAGGGAATTTTTATTTTTTTTGTTTGTTGATGAGGATTCAATCCATAAAGGTGAACCACGGTAGAGACCAGGAAAATCTGGCATAATATAAAAAGAACGTGCAACAACATGATCCGTTGATGCTGGCTCAAGGGATGGAATATTTAACTCTTTTAAGATATCTCGTAATCTTTGCGTTTCTGGAGTAGCATCTCCTTCAAGATTAAGATTGCTCTTTATCTGATCGCGCGTGTCAAATAAAATTGTTCCCCCATGTTTCATAAAGTTATTTATTTTTTCAAGGCTTTTGGGGGGTGGTATAGGACTCTTAACATCAATTGGCCAGTAAATAAGAGGATAAAAAGAGAGTTCATCTTTATCGAGATCAAGTGCTGTAACAGAGCCGAGGGTAAGCATTGTGCGCTCTGCGATAAATTGACTTAATGCTTCTAGACCACTTTTACTCGTTGTATCAATTTCATGATTATTGGTTATAACATAGGCAAGATGTGTTGCACCAGCAGCTTGTACACTATCATATTGATTTTCTTTCGTTTGTGCATGAAGAGTTGGATCATATGAAAACAAGGCAATAAGACTTATAAAGGGGAGGAGAAACATATTACGCCGTTTCATGAAAGAAAAAATATCTCCTATCCATAAAATGAGAAAATTGTCAAAGGCGAATAATAAGATGGCTAATCCTAAAAGTGGGCCGATAAGATTTTTTTCTTTTGTATCGTAAGATAAAGGGCTTTTATTAAGAGATGTTGGCAATGATGATTGTTTCATCAAGTGCGACGAATGAGTTAAGAGATTGAGTGCATAAAAATCGTTTTTGACACCATAAAGTCCTGGGGGAGTATGGTAGGAAGGATGGGGTGGATTTTGAGAGTCAAAGATCAAAGGAACAACATCAGAGGGTGGTACTTGTAATTGTCCGTCAACGGCTATAGTTCGCCAAGGGTTTTGTACCACTGTTCTTTTTTCTCTGTGTGTTAGGTTTGTGTTTTCGTTAGAACCTAATGTGATTAATTTTTGCAGCATTTGTGCAAAAAAGCCAGAAAGAGGAAGGTTAGACCATGTTGGGTCAGGAGCAACATGAATGAGAATGAGGGTTCCTTTACCATGTTTTGCTGCGGTAATAAGAGGAGTTCCATCCGAAAGGCTAAGCCACGTTTTTTCAAAAAGATCTGGGGTTGGTTCTGCGAGGATTTGGCGCGAGACAGTAACATCTCCTGGAAAGGGAAGACCAAAGAAAAAGCTATTTTTTGCAAAAGGGGCAAGCTTTTGTGGTTTTGTCCAAGACATAATACTTCCAAGGGAACGTTGACCTGGGCGTAGTGGTATCGGAAGAAGGTTATCGTAATGTTCTGCGCTACTGAGTTTTTCTCCTGCAAAGCGGATGAGTGTTCCCCCTTTATTCACAAAATCAGAAAGTTTTTTTTCTGCTTTTGGGGGTATGTTAACAATGTCACCCATAATCAAAACAGATGGATTTTGTTTAAGCAAATGATCAATATCCGTTGAAAGTTCTCTTCCACCGGCTGTTATAAGCTGTGTATGACCTTGTAAGGCTTTGATAATGTAATAAAATGGAGCAAGTAAAGGCTGTGCCATTTCATTGGTATCGGGTGAGAGAAGAGCAACACGGCTTATCCTGTTATGGCTGTCTACCAAGAAGGTTGCAGCAGCATGGTTTTGATTGTTTATTTTTATCCAAGCGATATCATTGCGTAGTTCAAGTGGTACATTAAAAGGAACAAGTGCTGTTGTTTCTCCTTCAGAGAAATTGTTCGTAAATTGTCCGAGAAGTTGATTATTTGAATCGTAGAGGCTGAGTATAGCGGGAGTGTTACTGTGTGTTGTTGAGCGGATAATACGCGCGCCCATGTTTCCATTGTTATTTTCTATGGATGTTATGCCGGTTAAATCGGAAATATCAGTCAAATACCACAAGAAGTTTCTAGGTTTTAATTCTTCAAGAAGAGCAAAAGCTTGCTCATCTTCATTTGTTTGTAATCCATCACTTAAATAAGCAATATCAAGAGGTTTTCCTTTGGTTATTTTGCTGAGTTTTTTGAAGGCATGCACGCGGTTGACAGACCAAGGACGCGGTTGCAAATGCATTAAATGCTGTTTTATAATCTTGGCTGGTTGGGGCTCTATATTGTAGATATTATTTTCAGCCGTTGCAACAAGATAAATATTTTTTTGCTGTTTTTCTGCCTGTGCAAGGAGCATTTCAGCGATAGAGATGCGCTGTTTCCATTCTTTTACAGAAACCCAACCATTATCAATAATGAGTGCAAGGGGTTGAGCCCCAGAAAAGCTTATTGGTTTTTGATTCCAAGTGGGGCGTGCTAGAGCTATGATAACAAGTGCCGCTATGGTTAAACGCAACAAGAGCAACCACCAAGGTGTATGTTTTGCTGTTTCTTGTTGATGAGTTGGTTTGGGTAAGAAGCGAAAAGGGGGAAAAAGCTCTTTACGCGGAGATGGAGGAGTTATCCGCAACAGCCACCAAATGACCGGTAGGAACAAAAGCCCTAGTAACAGAAAGGGAGCAGCAAAACTCAAAGTGCCCTCCTTTTTTGCAATGGAGAGTCGCTCATTGTATTTGCAAGATGAAAAATGGTCTCTGTTAAAGGTTGATCTGTTGTACTAACGTGATAAGACCATCCTTGGCGTGCGCAAAAATTTACCAATTCTTGTCGCCTTGCGTGATATAGTTTACAATAGTTCTTACGAAGATCTTCTGCTTTAGTGGAAACATGTTTCTCTTTCGTTTCAGGATCCAAAAATTCTGTGTGACCTGTGTAGGGAAAGCTTTCTTCTGCGGGATCAGAAATTTCAATTAAATGAGCTGTCACCTGTTTTGTAGTTAAAACGGTTAAATGTTGGATGATTTTTTCAGGATAGTCGAGAAAATCACTCATTATAATGACATGTGAAAAGCGTGTAATCATTGAAAAATCCGGAAATAAATTTTCATCTGAATGATTTTCTAAAGCAAAGGCTATTCGTTCTACGACATTAGATGTCATTGTGGGGGACATTAAGTTGGGAATAGCAATATGTTCGCCACTGCGTGCAAGAAGGGATGCCAAGGTAAGGGTAAGAATAGTGGCATGATTACCTTTAGAGATTTTAGAAAAGCGCGAACAGTAATGCATTGATGCGCTCTGATCAGGACAAAGCCAAACGGTTTGTGTCGTTTGCCATTCGTGTTCACGGAGATACGTATTTTCATCACGCGCTGAGCGACGCCAATCAATGCGGGTAATGGATTCTCCTTCCATATAGGGACGAAATTGCCAAAAGTTTTCCCCATTACCGCTTTTACGTTGTCTATGCCACCCGGTTATCAATGTATTAGCGATATGACGCGCTTGTAAAAGGAAATATGGCATTTTGCCAGTATCCTTATGCAGTTCATTTGCCAGCGACAATGGAGGCTTTTGTAAAACTTTTTTGCCAAGTGCCATTCAAAGAGCATCTTTCACAAGGTTATTGATAATATCTTTTACGGTTATATCTTCAGCACGGGCAGAAAAATTAAGAGCCATGCGGTGTTGTAATACGGGATAGGCCAATGCTTCAACATCATCAAGTGAAGGAGCTAAGCGTCCATAATAAAGAGCACGGGCGCGAACACAAAGTGAAAGGGCTTGTGATGCCCGTGGACCAGGTCCCCAAGAAACATAAGTATTAGCAAGGCTATTGTCTTTATGAGGGCGAGATGAGCGGACAATTTTTAAAATAGCTTCAATCACATTTTCTGAAAGAGGCATTTTGCGAACGATATTTTGAATTTTTTGCAATTTTTTGCCGGATAAAATTGGTTTTGCATTTGATTTTTTTTCTTTTGTTGTTTCTAAAATAATCCGTCGTTCTGTTGTGAGGTCAGGATAGTCAATATCGATTTGCATCAAAAAGCGATCCAGTTGTGCTTCAGGAAGTGGATATGTCCCTTCTTGTTCGAGAGGATTTTGCGTTGCAAGAACATGAAAAGGTTGTGGCAAATCATAACGGTTACCTGCAACAGTAACATGATATTCTTGCATAGCTTGTAAAAGGGCTGACTGTGTCCGTGGGGAAGCACGATTGATTTCATCGGCCATGAGAAGTTGCGTGAAAATAGGACCTTGAATGTATCGAAAAGAACGTTTACCGTCTTTATCGGAATCCATAATTTCAGAACCAATAATATCCGATGGCATTAAGTCAGGAGTGAATTGGATGCGTTTTTCATCAAGCCCTAAGACTGTTCCCAATGTTTCAACAAGACGTGTTTTTGCAAGTCCTGGAGCACCGACAAGAAGGGCGTGACCACCAGCGAAAATAGCGATTAAAGCATATTCGATTACCTGATTTTGCCCAAAAATAACTTTGTCAATTTCTTTTTGTAAAATATCCAATTCTTTGTGTGCCGTATCAATATCATCAATAATGACTTGAGCTTCATGATTGATATTGACCTTTTTTATAGAATTGGATGATGGATCATGTTGACTCATATTTCTTCCTTAAGGCGTTTGTCGCAAAAATGGTAATTTTCTCTGCATGATAATGGATATCTTATTGTTTGTAACAGAAAATGAGAAGAAATGAAGTATCATATGCCGTTTTTTTATATTCGTATATAAGAAGAGAAAAGTTTCTTTGGAAGAAATAGACGTGCTTTATAAGGGATGTCTTAAAAAATTTGTTTTATGAAGAGAGTTTTTTAAAGCAATGAAGACAATTTTTGAAAGGTTAAAGGGTGAGTATAAGACAGAACTTCAAACAGGTTGCGTGGTTACAACAAAGTGATATCCAAACACTTCTTCGTGTTTTGTCTGTGGAGGGGGAAGAGGCGCGTATTGTAGGGGGAGCAGTGCGCAATCAACTGCTAGGGCAGCCTATTAGTGATATTGATATTGCAACAACCTGTTTGCCGCAACAGGTTATTGCACGTGTAGAAGAAGCAGGATTTAAAGCTATTCCTACAGGGATTGCTTTTGGTACAATAACAGTAGTTGCTCATTCATGTTCTTATGAGGTTACAACGCTTCGCTGCGATATTGAAACAGATGGTCGTCATGCAAAAGTGGCATTTGGTCGTGATTGGAAAAAAGATGCTGAACGGCGAGATTTTACGATAAATGCGCTTTATTGTGATGCTGCTGGCAACCTTTATGATGATGTGGGAGGTTTGAGTGATATTGCTAGCCGAACAGTTCGTTTTATTGGGGTTGCAGAAGATCGTATTGGCGAAGATTATTTGCGTATTTTACGGTTTTTTCGCTTTTTTGCGTGGTATGGAGCAGGGCGACCTGATGTGCAAGGATTGAAGGCATGTGTTCGTTTAAAACACGGTTTAAAAAAACTTTCTTCTGAACGTATTTGGGCAGAAATGAAAAAGCTTCTTGCGGCGTTTGATCCAACGCGTGCTCTTTTATGGATGCGACAAAGCAGAATTTTGCCACTCATTTTTCCTGAAACAGAACGATGGGGTATTGATGCAATTCACGCATTGGTGAAGACAGAACAGGCTCTTGGTTGGAAAGTTGATCCATTGTTACGGCTAGAAAGCCTTCTTCCTCCTGATCCCATGCGTCTTCATGAAATGGCACAGCGCTTGCGTTTTTCTCTTAAGGAAACAACGCGATTAAAAGAATGGGCAGAGTTAGAAATAATAAACCAAAACTGTTCTGATCATTTTGTGCAAAAACTGATTTATTTTCATGGACGACAGCCAGTTTTAGATCAATTATCGTTGTCTGTCGCTGCATCACATCTTGATCATCTGGAAAAAAGTGATGCTTTGCAAAAAGCAGAGGGTTATGTCAAGCTTTATCAATTTGCCAAAAAATGGCAAATTCCAACTTTTCCTATTAATGGTAACGATTTAATAAAGAAAGGTTTTACGAAAGGTGTACTTTTAGGAAAAAAGCTTAAAGAGCTAGAAATGATATGGATTGAAAGCGGATTTTTAATGGATCGTCATGCACTATTAGAAAAAATTGATTTATAATATTTCTGTTTATAAACTCACTGTTGTTTATATTTTTTAAGTCAACATATTAATTTATAATAATCATTATTCATGTGAAATAAGAGTTCACAATATTGTAAGGTTATTTCAAACCTGTTCATATTACATCAATCAAAGTTATTGCCTTACACGCCACAAGTGAGGAAAAATGATTACAGAGAGGAAAAATGTCTCTTATGAATCATCTCAAAGATAAGGATTCTCGAAAATGAGAACGAATAAAGAGAATAATGATAGCGGTTTGCACCTTGTATGACCATAAAGAGGGGGATGTTCACTGGATTTTTACTATGAGGAGTATTTAATCATTCATAGGTGGTGATATGAGGTGATATGAAATGGATGTGATGGGCACTAAGAAATGTTTATTTTACCAGCACTTAATTGTTGGAAAATGATAGGCATTATACGCTCTAACTGTTCTTTATATGTTGTATTATTGTTTTTCGTGATAATTTATGTTTTTATAGGTTACAGTTTCTTTCATGATAACCAATTTGGCGTAATGCTTCTCCTGTTGTTATGGCTACGCTCATGGCGAGATTTAGAGAGCGTGCCTGTGGTTGCATGGGAATTTTCAATGTGTAATCGGCCGCTTCATGAACATAATCGGGAACGCCAGCTGTTTCACGACCAAAAAGTAAAACATCATTTCTTTGATAGCATATCTGCGTATAGCATGTTTTTGCTTTTGTACTTAAAAGCAACAGGCGGCGTTTAAGGTGTTTCATGGAGCTTATAAAATGTTGCCAATCAATGTGTCGTTCTAAGGAAGCATATTCGAGATAATCCAATCCTGCGCGTTTGAGATTACGATCCGACAGATTAAAGCCTGCAGGTTCAATAATGTGCACATGTAAACCAAAGCAAGCGCTAAGACGTAAAATCGTTCCAGTATTACCAGCAATATCAGGTTGGAAAAGAGCTATATGAAGTGTCATGTTCTCTGTAATATGATTTTTCTTTCGACTTTGTAAAGAAGCACCACAATTTATTCGAAAAATATGCTTTGAGAAATACATGTTTTTTACGGTTCATTTTTATTCCCTTTAAATTTCAGGGAAAAAGTTATGTATACAGGTCTGTTTGGGATCAGAGAGAAGCTCCCTATTAGGGGCTTCATTTTATTGAGCAATCCATGAAATGAATTGGCTCATTATGTTGAAAAGTGGGATATTTAATGAGGTTAGATCATCAATTTTAATTAAAATCAACAAAATATGCTTTTTATGCAAAAACAGAAGCGAAAAAAATACTCATGCAACCAGTTGGAATTGAGGGAGGGAGAGATGCTGTAAATGTGTTAAAGAAATAACCGATAAGCTCAACTTGTTTACTGAGATATGGTCATAACAAGACTATGTTTCTTTCTTTAGAAGTGTTTATTTACATGCTATCTCTGATTTTCACGGGCGGGGGAGTAATTTTGATTGATTAATATGAATAGGTTTGAAATGAAAAAACCTTACGGTGTTTAGGGATTTCATTCACTCTGTAAAACGATGAATTATCATTATAAAACAGTTTTTTGTATAAACCATACAAATGGCAGGAGTTTTTTACGGGGATGTTTTTATGGTTGAGGTAACGGAGTGATCAAGCATTGTACAATGGGAGAGGGTATGGTAAAAGAATGTTTTAGCAAAGTGTCTCTTTAAGTTAAGTCCATGGGTGAGCAAACGAGGCGGGATTTTCTGTTTTTGGTAACAGCTGTTGCAGGAGCAGTTGGAATGGGAGCGGTTGTGTGGCCTTTTATCCGTCAGTTGCGTCCAGATGAAGCTGTTTTGGCATCTTCCTCTGTTGAGGTTGATCTGTCTGGTATTGAAGAGGGGATGTCGGTAACGGTAAAGTGGCGAGGACAGCCTGTTGTTATTCGAAATCGTACGGCAAAAGAAATTGCTGATGCGCGCGCTACTGAATTGAGACTTCTAAAAGATCGTCAAGCGCGCAATCCTAATCTTGAAGGTGAAAAGGAAGCAACAGATTTTGCGCGTTCAGCAGGTAAAGGACGTGAAAATTGGCTTATTGTTATTAATCTTTGTACGCATCTAGGCTGTGTAACACTTGGGCAATCGGGTAAATTTGGAGGATGGTTGTGCCCCTGTCATGGGTCTGTTTATGATACTGCTGGAAGAGTGCGGTCAGGTCCAGCTAACTATAATTTGACTATTCCACCTTACCAATTTCTTTCTGATACTTTGCTCAAAATAGGATAAAGTCATGATAAGGTTTCCTCCTTATTGTCCTAAAAGTGCTCTTGTCCGTTGGTTTGATAAGCGTTTTCCTCTTCCTCGTTTTTTTTATAATGCATTTGTGATTTTTCCTGTTCCACGTAATCTTAATTACTTTTACACATTTGGCGGTATTTTAACCATTATGCTTTTATCACAGCTCTTGACTGGTATTGTCTTGGCTATGCATTATGTTCCGGATATTCATTTGGCTTTTGAAACCAGTGAACGATTTCGGCGTGAAGGGCAGTTTGGTTGGCTTTTTCGTCCATGGCATTGTGTAGGCTCTTCGTTTTTTTTTATTGCTGTTTATATCCATTTGGCACGTGGACTTTATTATGGTTCTTATAAAAATATGCGAGAAATGGTATGGGTTACAGGTATTTTTATTTATATCATCATGATGGCAATAGCATTTTTTGGTTATGTGCTTGTTTGGGGGATGATGTCTATTTCAGCGGCTTCAGTGATTGCAGGGCTTTTAAAAACGATACCTTTGGTGGGGACATGGTTGCATGAGACACTTCTGGGTGGTTATGTCGTAGGACAACCAACGTTGAATCGTTTTTATGTTTTCCATTATGTTTTATCATTTGTTTTGCTTCTTTTTGTGGGGCTGCATATTTGGGCAATTCATTGTGTTGGGCAAGGCAATCCAACGGGTCTTGCTATACAATCAGATAAGGAAACAGTTCCATTTTCGCCTTATGCGCTTATCAAAGATATTTTTGCTATTACTGTTTTTCTCATCTTCTTTGCCTGGTTTTTGTTTTATATGCCCGATTATATGGGGCAGGCTGAAAATTATAGTGTGGCAGATCCTTTAAAGGCACCTCTTCGTGTGGTTCCAGAATGGTATTTTTTGCCTTTTTATGCGATGCTTCGTGCTATAACTTTTGATATCGGTATTTTCTCTTCAAACTTTGTTGGCTTTGTTTTATTCGTCAGTTCGATTTGCATTTTAATTTTTGTGCCATGGTTAGACCGCTCTAAAATATGTTCAGCAAGATATCGACCTGTTTATAAAATTTTCTTTTGGGCGTTGGTTATTGATGTCGTTTTTCTTGGTTGGTTGGGGTCAAGAGAAATAAGTGACAAAATTCTTTTATGGACACAATTGGCTACGGTTTATTATTTTATATTTTTTTTGGTTATTTTGCCGATTTTGCCAGCGTTTGAAAAAAATTGTTCTCTTCCTTCTTCAATTATGCAAGATTTAAAACAGAAAAAAAAGAGACTATGGTAAATGTTTTTGTCGGGCTGGTTGTTATTGTTGCTATGAGTTTTTCTGCTCAGAGTTTAGCGAGTGATGCCTCTGATCAGGAAGAGGGATTTATTTCTTTTCCTTTACAGGTTCCTAAAAAACAAGAATGGAGTTTTTCAGGTCCATTTGGGCTTTATGATAAGGCGCAATTGAGGCGTGGATTAAAGGTTTATAAACAAGTTTGTTCCAGCTGCCATGGGCTAAAATATGTGGCTTTTCGCAATTTAAAAGATCTTGGGTATGATCAAGAACAGATCAAAGCTTTGGCGGGGCAATATGAAGTGCGCGATGGTCCTAATCGAGAAGGAAAATTTTTTAAACGTGCTGGGGTTGCAACGGATTATTTTCCTTCTCCCTTTGCACATGAAGAAGAAGCAAGATTTGTTTTGAATAGTGCTTATCCTCCAGATTTGTCATTGATGGTACGTGCACGTAGTGTATCTTTGCCTTTTCCTGCTTTAATTACTGATGCGTTGACTCATTATGATACAGCTGGTCCAGATTATATTACAGCTCTTTTAACAGGATATCAGAAGGCACCGAAGGAGATAAAAATTGCGAATGGTTATTGGTATAATCCTTATTTTATTGCCGGTAATTCTTTAACTATGGCTCCTCCTTTGAGTGATGGTATGGTTGCTTATGAAGATGGAACCCCAGAAATTATTGAACATTATGCGCGCGATGTTTCTGCTTTTTTGATGTGGGCTGCCGATCCTCATATGGAAATTCGTAAAAAAACCGGTTTTCGTGTTATTTTATTTTTAATCATTTTTGCAGGGTTTGTTTATATTTTAAAAAATCGTATTTGGTGTGGTTTAGAAGAAGAATTAGAGAAAGAAATAAAAGACGAAATAAAGAGAAAAGGGTAAAGCGATAAGGCTCAAAAGAGTATAGAGTATAAAGAGCATAAGGAACAAATCTTTTTATGATGCATTGAGGTTTTATAAAGTAAAAGCAAAGTAAAAATGGAGATGTTAAAATGAAAAAAATTGCATGTACTACTCTTATATCAATTTTGATGGTTTCTAGTACTTATGCTCAGTCTTTTGAAGTGCCTTCAAAACCTGAAATGATCTCTTCGACGGGTATTGTACAGGTGGGGATAGATAAGTCTGTGCGTTATGTGACACCTTTAGCAACGGATTTTGTTGCTTCCAGTCTTATAGGCGCCAATGTATATAATATAGAAGATGAAAATATTGGTGAAGTAAAAGATATTATTTTACGTGAAAATAATATTGCAGGATTTGTTATTGCTGTTGGTGGTTTTCTTGGCATAGGCGAGAGTTATGTGGTCGTTTCTCCAGAAACAATCCAGATGACAAATGATTATGGTAAATGGAAACTCATTACAAATGCGACAAAAGATTCTTTAAAGAACGCTCCAACATTTAAATACGAAGGGCGTTGGACACGCTAATTTTATATTTCTATTCTTTAATGGATCAAGCTGTTGCTATCACAATCATATGCTAGCAACAGTTTTTTTGTTCTAAAAACTCTTGAGAATTTTTGCGACAAGATTCCAAGGAGCTATTACCAAAGTTTTCAAGATAAACTATTAAGACAGAGTGAAGATTTAAGTATTATGTTTAAATAACATGATATCGCCATCTTGCACAATGTATTCCTTTCCTTCATCGCGGGCTTTTCCTGCTTCCTTTGCACCGCTTTCTCCACCCAGAGCAATATAGTCATTATAGCTGATGGTTTGGGCACGAATGAAACCGCGCTCAAAATCTGAATGAATAACACCAGCTGCTTGGGGAGCTTTTGTACCACGCGTAATTGTCCATGCTCGTGTTTCCTTAGGCCCACAGGTGAAGTAAGTAATGAGATCAAGTAAATGGTAACCAGCGCGAATGAGGCGATTGAGACTCGGTTCAAAGAGTCCTAGAGCATTGAGATATTCTGATGCTTCAGCATCACTCAGTTGTGTAATTTCCGCTTCGATAGAAGCAGAAATGATAATGCTTTGCGCATTTTGCTCTGTTGCCATTTTTTCAACTGTTTGGGTAAAGCTATTTCCATGAGCGGCGTCATTTTCGCTTACATTACAAACATAAAGTACAGGCTTGGAGGTTAAAAGATTCAAACTCTTAAGAATGTGGTGTTCATCGGAAGAAATATCTTTGAGTAATAACCGGACAGGGTTTCCCTGTTGCAGTATGTTTAATGCTTTTTCCATAATAGGTAAAATTGTGAGAGCTTCTTTGTCTTTTCCGGTTGCTCGTTTACGGATTTGTATGATTCGTCTCTCAAGACTTTCAAGATCCGCAAGCATGAGTTCGGTTTCAACCGTTGTCGCATCACAAACAGGATCAATACGTCCCTCTACATGGGTAATATCTTCATTTTGAAAACAGCGTAAAACGTGGACAATGGCATCGACTTCGCGAATATTGGCTAAAAACTTGTTTCCTAAACCTTCACCTTTTGAAGCTCCTCGCACAAGCCCCGCAATATCGACGAAGTTAATGCGTGTAGGAATCATTTCTTTTGAACCAGCGATTGATGCAATTTTTTCCATTCGTAAATCTGGAACAGCAACTTCACCGGTATTGGGTTCAATGGTACAAAAAGGATAATTGGCAGCCTGTGCAGTGGCTGTTTTTGTTAATGCATTAAAAAGAGTTGATTTCCCGACATTAGGTAATCCGACAATACCGCATTTAAAGCCCATGAGAGTCTTTCTTTTCTATTGATTTTATGGTCAAGATAAAGCTTCCTTTTTATAGCATATTTTCAGAAGAGTTATAGTCCTTGTCTTGCGATAAGTGAGAAAAAAGTCTAAAGTAGTAGGTATCTACTTTTTTACCTTAGTTCTTCTTACCTTATTGTTCTCCTTAGTTACAAGGATAAGAAAACTTCGAATTAATGTTAATATTGTGCTAAGTTTTTCATGGTATGCAAATCTGCATAAATAATTAATCGGAGAAAATAGAAGAGTGTTATCTCGTTGTGCCTTTTTAATTGCAGCACTTTTGGCTTTGGCTGGATGTGCTACACGTCAGTCAGATATGTCATCGGTACCTTTTCAACAAGTTCGATACATTCCACCAGAAATACAGGCTTTGTATGGTCCTGTAACGAATGAGACCTATTCGTTACCTGCTGTTGATCTTGCGACAATTGATCCAAAATATTGGCGACAAGAGGTGATTTATTATACATCTTATGCGCCTGGAACATTGGTTATCGATACGCAAGAGTGTTTTCTTTACCTTATTGGTGAAAATGGAAAAGCTTTGCGTTATGGGATTGGTGTCGGTAAAGAAGGCCTAGCATTTGAAGGTGAGGGGGTTATACAGCGCAAGCGTCGGTGGCCAAATTGGGCTCCTACTGCAGCTATGATGGCTCGAGAACCAGAACGTTATGGTCATCTTGGGAAAGGAATGCCACCAGGGCCCGATAATCCATTAGGTGCGCGGGCACTTTATTTGTTCAAAAATGGGAAAGATACACTTTTCCGTATTCATGGCTCACACGAATCGTGGTCAATTGGGCGTGCTATTTCAAGTGGGTGTATCCGTTTGCTTAATCAAGATATTATCGATCTTTATGATCGTGTTCCCGTTGGTTCGCGTGTTGTGGTATTGCAAAACAATAGGAGTATTCCTACAGTTTATAATCAACAATCAAATGGTTACGATCCGCTACAGTCGACCATTCAGCCAAATGATTTTTTTTAATTTAGGGGAGAAGATTGGAGAGAGCCGTTTGAGTATTTTGGTTTGCTGTTCAATCTTCTCTTTCTCTCAAAAGAGAATAAAAGAGAATATAAGCCTTTCTTTTTCAAAGGTGTATACAAGCTTGTATTCTGTTCTATTTTCTAGCTTCTCACGTTGCCAACAGATTTTGCCTTAAGTTTATAAGAGGATTTTTTTAAGAGTTCTTATTCATATTCTTCACGCGACTGGGACACGCAAGCCAATGGTTCTGATTGTTTTTTATCGTTTGTGAAACTTCATTCATAAAGAGGGATTTATCATCTTTTATAAGGAGAGCGATATTTTTTGCGATTGTCTCTAAGAGAGGGGATAACCATTCTTGATCAGATTTGGTAAAATTTCCCAGGACATGCTGATGAACAAGTTCTTTGCTTCCAGGATGACCAATTCCTATGCGTATACGACAATAGTCAGTACCACAATGGGCATCAATAGACTTAATGCCATTATGCCCATTATTTCCTCCACCAATTTTTATACGAACTTTCCCCGGTGACAGGTCTAGCTCATCATAAATGATGATCAAATTCTTTAAATCTAATTTATAAAATCGCAAAGCTTCACCGATAGCTTGACCAGAAAGATTCATGAAAGTTTGTGGTTTTATAAGAAAAATTTTCTCATTATTTATGAAACCATTGGAGATTTCTGCTTGAAACTTCTTTGACCATGGAGAAAAAGAGAAGGACTGATAAATGGCATCAACAGCCATAAAACCGATATTATGGCGGTTATTTTGATATTGTAAACCAGGATTGCCAAGACCAGCAATAAGCCACATGTGTATCTTCAGTCAAAGTATGAGTAAGGGTAATGTCTCATAAATTAAGGCGGAAAAAATTCCCGCCTTTTGAGTTTTATAAAGTTTCCGTGTCTTCTTCATCATTTTTTTGTTCAGAAGTTTCATCGCTGACATCCATGCCAGCAGGAGCTGCAATGGTTGCAATGGTAAAGTCTCGATCTTGGATGATGGGAGTCACATCTTTTGGCAGTTGCACTGCTGAAATGTGAATAGAATCACCAATAGAGTAGCTGGAGAGATCAATTTCAATAGCTTCAGGAATAGCACTTGCTGGAGCTGTACATTCAATTTCGTGCCGAACAATATTGAGGACACCACCCTTTTTAAGTCCAGGTGCCGTATCTTCATTGAGGAAGTGGACAGGAATATTCACTTCTACAACGGATTTTGCTGAGATGCGCAAAAAGTCTACATGGAGGGGAAAGTCACGCACGGGATCTAATTGATAATCTTTTGGCAAAACCATAATTTTTTGCTTGTCAAGAATAATCGTTGCAATGGTGGTACGAAAGCCACCGCCATGAATTTTGTAGAAAATTTCTTTATAGGGAACTGTTATTGCCAAGGGTGGTTGTTTTTCACCATAAATGACAGCAGGAATAAGACCGTTGCGGCGAAGTTCACGGGAGGACCCCTTACCAACCCGCTCGCGTTTTTCGGCCTTAAGAGTGTAGCTTTTGCTCATAATTTAAGTCCTTTTTACATGATTGGAGATCCTTCAAAAACAGTAATAGTTTTTGCATGGATATGAAGATATGCGCTAACCAACAGCGATCACTCCATTCTGCGTTGCCTCCAAGGGTGTCTACGCAGAAGTTTGTTCTATAGTTCAAACTATTCATAGATGCAAGAGTTGTGGGAAAAATCGATGATTTCTACCGTTAAAAAGGAGGAAATGTTACAAATTACGGTGTGGATGGAGAATCAACCAATATGTGCTGGCGCTGATATGTTCAAAATCAAACACTGGAGATGTTATGAAGGTTGAGATTGCCTTGGGTGAGATGTCAGAGAGTCGTGCTTTGCATAAATCGATGCCAGCACTTCTTGACTTGGAAGAATTATTGGCGACACGTCTTCTTGTACAAGGTAATTCCGGTTCAGGAAAATCACATCTTTTACGCCGTCTTTTGGAGCAAAGTGCTAAGTGGGTGCAGCATTGTGTAATTGATCCAGAAGGCGATTTTGTAACTTTGGCAGATAAATTTGGTCATGTTATTGTAGAGGCTCAACGTAGTGAATTAGAGTTGACTCGTATTGCCCATCGCATTCGACAACATCGAGTTTCAGTGGTATTTAATCTTGAAGGCTTGGATACTGAACAACAGATGCGTGCTGTAGGGGCTTTCCTTGGGGCACTGTTTGATGTGGAACGTGATTATTGGTATCCTATGCTTGTCGTTGTCGATGAAGCACAATTGTTTGCTCCAACTGCAGCAGGAGAAGTTTCTGATGAAGCGCGTAAAATTTCTTTGAGCGCTATGACCAATCTTATGTGTCGAGGACGTAAACGTGGTCTTGCTGGTGTTATTGCGACACAACGTTTGGCTAAGCTTGCCAAAAATGTTGCTGCGGAAGCTTCAAACTTTTTAATAGGGCGGACTTTTTTAGATATTGATATGGTGCGCGCTGCTGATCTCTTGGGAATGGAGCGTCGCCAAGCGGAAATGTTTAGAGATCTTGAACGGGGAAATTTTATAGCTTTAGGCCCTGCTTTATCACGACGTCCCTTACCAATCATTATCGGTTCTGTTGAAACTTTGGCACGCTCTTCTAGTCCTAAATTAATGCCACTTCCAACAGAGCGGGATGATGTACAAGAGCTCGTTTTTACTGCTTCACCAGAGGAAATTTTAACGCCATTTAAACAAACACGAGAGCCGATGAGGGAAAAGTCAATGCACGAGATGTTAGAGGAGGTAGTGCATAAAAAACAAGAGTTGTTGGAAGAAAACCCGAGTTTATTTCCTGAACTTTCTGATGTTGAGCGTGACGGCCAAGCAGAACATATTATTCGGGAGATTCTTGAGGATTCTGAGGCTTTTTATCGTTCAACAGCGGTGCTTTATCAAGATTTTTCAGTTCGTTGCCGTATCCATGGGATGTCAAAGGTTCCTTTTAATCTTTCACAATTTCGGCGTAAATTGGCTATTGCTCAGGCTTTTGTTGATGAACAAACGGCTGTCAGTGAACATTGGAAACATATTTTGCAGATATCAGAAAGTTTGGAAGAAGATGTTCAAGGAGTCTTCTTGAACGTGGCACAGGCCGCATTAGGGGGGAAATCATGTCCATCTGATGCATTTTTAGCACGTCTTTATGGGACTCATTCTTTAAGCCGTGTACGCCGACTTTTAACCTACTTTGAAGAGCGTGGACTTATTGTTATTCACACGCATTTTAGTGGTCGACGTATTGTTGCATTTCCTGATCTTGGTGTTGAAACAGCACCAGGAGACCCCAAGGAACCACTTTAACCAAATAAGCTGGAAACCGATTGTTCTGCTGCTGTCCTTGCTATTGCTTCTCCCATAAGGTCGGCAATGGGCAAAACACGAATATTATGGGTTTTCTCAATAGCTTGTGTTGGCATAATTGAATCTGTAATAACCAATTCTTTCATCTCTGAATTGGCAATTCGCTCGATTGCATTACCAGAAAGAACACCGTGCGTGATATAAGCCGTGACACTATTGGCACCATGTTTAAGCAGAGCACTTGCTGCATTGCATAAAGTTCCACCTGAATCAACAATATCATCAAGCAAAAGGCAATCTTTTCCCGATACATCTCCAATGATATTCATAACTTCTGATTCACCGGGGCTTTCGCGACGTTTATCCACAATAGCGAGCAAACTGTTCAAGCGCTTGGCGAGTGCGCGCGCACGCACCACACCACCCACATCAGGTGAAACAACGATAACATTTTCAAGAGAATAATGCACTTTGACATCGCGAGAAATGACAGGAACAGCATAGAGATTATCCGTAGGGATATCAAAAAAACCTTGAATTTGTCCTGCATGAAGGTCCAATGTTAAAACACGATGGGCCCCTGCTTCCGTAATTAGGTTGGCAACAAGTTTTGCAGAAATAGGAGTCCGTGGTCCTGGTTTTCTATCTTGGCGGGCATAGCCAAAATAGGGGATAACAGCTGTAATACGACGCGCAGAAGAACGACGAAGGGCATCAATCATGATGAGTAATTCCATCAAATGATCATTTGCGGGATAGGATGTAGATTGCAAAACAAAAACATCTTGTCCACGTACATTTTCATGCAGTTCTACGAAAATTTCTTGATCAGCAAAGCGCTTTACAGTTGCTTTGCCTAAGGGGATGTTCAAATAATTTGCAACATCTTCAGCTAGGCGTGGATTAGAATTTCCGCAGAAAAGTTTCATAGTAGAACCTCTGAATCATCATGGTGGGAATGCGACACGGTTTTTAATTTCTTTTTATTAAATTGCAAGAGAACAATTACAAAAGCCTTACAATTTTATTGATTATTATTAAAGAGCTATGCAGTATGTTTTCTCTTTTTCCAAAAGTTTGTTACTTTTAGAGCAAAGTTTTTTCTCCATGCGGCAAAGAAATACATATTGATTAAGCTTTTTAGTTATTACTTTATAAAAATACTTTCAATATGGGGAATGTTTCATATTTAAGATGAATGAAGGGGAGTAATAAAAAGAAGTATCATCTTGCCTTCAATCATTATAACCAAGCATTGAAAATGATCATAGCGAAGGCTATCATATTTTATGGGCTGGTAGATAATTTCGTGAAAAAAGCAAAGTACAATGGGATTTATTTTTTCATTTGGGTAAAAAGTTTAGTTTTGCAGTTTTGGTATTGTTCTCAAGCATAAAAGGGGCTCATCTTTTGTTTTTCAGCATAATAGCAGAAATTTGCCGTCCGTAATCGGGTTCGTTGCGGTGTATTGCACGGCGATAGGAGAAAAAACGCTGTTCATCTTGATAGGTACAAAGCTCTACACAAGAAGCATTAACACCTGCTTCTTTGAGTTGATTTATAATAAATGCCCATAGATTAAAATAAAAGCGATTTATTTTGTCTGTTTTTAAAAAATATTTTTGGTATTTGCTGTGGTAATCAATAAATTGGTCGTAAAATTCATTTGTTACTTCATAGTGATAAGGGCCAATACAAGGTCCCAGGACTGCTGTTATTGATTGTCTTTTGGCTCCTTGTTTTTCCATAACAGCAATTGTTTTCTCGATAATTCCATTTAAGCTTCCACGCCAGCCAGCATGAGTTGCAGCGATGACTCTAGCTTGTGGATCAGCAAACAGAATGGGTCCGCAATCTGCTGTAAGAACCCCAATAACGAGTTCTGGGGTGGTTGTAACCAGAGCATCAGCTTGAGGAGGTGCACCGATAGTTGCTTGATGAGCTACGACAACGTTACAGGAATGTATTTGATTAACTGTGACTAAATTTTGCGCTTCAATAGAAAAATAATTGGCAATCAAAAGACGATTCTGTACAATATATTCAAGTTGATCATTTGAACCTTTCCCAACATTAAGACTATGATAAAGATTTTTTGAAACACCACCTTGACGTGTAAAAAATCCATGTTTTATTCCATGGGTGTGTAAAGTAGAAAGATTTTTTGCAAGAATGGGATGAGGGATAGATTTCATAAAAGTTCCTTATGGAGATTATTTAAAGTGAGGATGGAGATGTTCATATTTGTCAATGAATATTTCAGATAATGATGTGTTTATTGACAAAAGCGCCGATCACTAAAATTGGGGAGGTATGGAGATATTTTTATCACTGAAATGTAAAACTTTAAATAATTTTCCCATCTGATCTGGACCAGCGAGCCGTTCGATGTCTTGGCGGATTTTGTCTTGCAAAGGAGCACTTTTGCCAACTCCAAGCTGGTTTGCGCGCTCCAGTAGCCCCATTTTAAAAAGAAATTCTCCTTGCTCTAAGATTTCAGCAAAACAGCCCTGTTCAAGAGCTATGTTTTTTAAAAAAGAAAAATCAACATGGGATGTTAAATCATGTTCACCAGGGGCATCAAAAACATCACGAAATCTATGTTTTGAGAGTGCTTGCAAGGTATCGCCAAAGGCAAGCTCACAAGCACCATAGTCGATAAGTAAAGCAGAACCCGTCACTTGCACTAAATGGTGGCTGATTTGTTGCATGAATTGATGCCGTAAGGGGGCATGTTCAAAAATTGTTCCGTCAGGCACTTTAGAACAATAGGTTTGTAGACAAGAAGAGGGAAGTTTATGCGGGGCAGCAATAAAGATGAAATCTCCATTTTGATTGACTGTAATGCGGCGCTCTTTCCATTCTCCATTGATTTTAATATATTGGTTGATAGGGAGTGTATCGAGAAATTCATTAGCAATGAGGAAGAGAGGTTTTGAAGGAATTTGATTAAAATTTTCAATGCTATGGATTTGTTTTTGATAAGAGCAAAGGCGCTTTTTTTGTTCTTTTGCAAGTTTTTTGCTTATTTCGATCAGAAAAATTTCAGCAGCATTAAATGCTCTTGTAGAAAGCTTTTGGATAGTTCGCAAAATGTCATCCATCAAAGTTCCACGTCCTGGACCTATCTCAGCGAGGATAAAAGGATGAGGATAACCTTGAGCTTTCCAGCTTGCAAGAGTCCAAATGCCAATCATTTCTCCAAATAATTGGCTTATTTCAGGTGCTGTAATGAAATCACCAGCACGTCCGAAAGGTGTTTGTGTTTGATAATAACCAAATTGAGGATCTGTAAGTGCCAACGTCATATATTGGCTAACAGTGATTGGTCCATTAAGGACAATAATTTCTTTAATTTTTTCTTTGAGATTGGCCATTTTCTGTCGGTTTATATTTAAAGGCGTGGAGAAGAAGATAAAACCCTACAAGAAGCATGGGAAGAGATAAAGCCATGCCATAGGTAAAACCAGTAGAATGGAAAAGAGTCGAAAACCATTCTGGATCTTCTTGAGGCGCACGGTAAATTTCAGAAATACTGCGTGTTACTGCGTAGCCTATAATAAATGTTCCTGATACAGTACCGGGACGTTTTAATGCTTTGAACCCAAAAATAAGAAGACACAGGATGATGAAGAGAAGAAATCCTTCCATAAATGCTTCGTAAAGCTGGCTTGGATGGCGCGGTAAATAGTAAGGATCGAGAGGAAAACAAACAGCCCAAGGACGTGTAGTAATATTACCCCATAATTCTTGGTTAATGAAGTTGCAGATTCGTACAATGCCGATACCAATAGGAGCACCTGCAGCAATGATATCAAACATGGCTCGTATGTTAATATGATTTTTACGGGCAAACCAGATCATAGCAATGATAATACCAATAAGTCCGCCATGAAAGGACATTCCCCCATCCCATACGGCAATAATAGCACTTGGATGATTAAAATAGTAAATGGGATCCCATACCAGAACTTGTCCTAAACGCCCTCCGACAACAACACTTATGGCAGACCAGACAACAAAATCTCCGATCTTTTCTTTATCCATAGGAGGATAGTTTCTATACCATAGAGATGTTTCTTTTAATAATTTTTGCGCATACCACCAAGCAAAAAGAATACCCAGAACGTAACCAAGTCCATACCAATGAAGTGTTATGGGACCTAGCTGGATAATAACAGGATCAAGAAAAGACGGAAAAGCAATGGCTGGGCAAGACAAATTGTTCATGAGTTAAGCATCTTACATTATACGAGATGAATATGAAGTGACTCTGATAGTCAGAAATGACAGATGAATACACAATGGTCAAGTCAGTAGGGAGGCTAGTCAGAAAGGGGGGTAGATTTCCACTGATTTATCGCGGTAAAAAATATGGTGATAAAAGGAATATTAAAAAATCTTAAACAAAATCATTATGAAAAATCTGCACAGTATGTAAAATATAGAGTAAAAGGAACAAATTACAGTATCTAAATGTTATGAGAATACGCTATAATGTGCGCGTCAATAATTAAAATTTAAGGAAAAAGGTTATGCGTAATGGATCAAATCGTATTCTTGATGAATTAGCAAAATTAGCAACGGATGCTGCTGACGTTGCGCAAGGCATACGACGTGAAGCTGGAACAGCTTTTCGTGTGCAGGCTGAAAAGATAGCAAACAAACTTGATCTTGTTTCTCGCGAAGAGTTTGAGACTTTTAAGGAGATGGTGCTGAAAATCCATGCTGATAACGCTGATTTGAAAAGACGCCTTGATGATTTAAAAAAAGATGATTAAAAAAACGCAGACACAAAAAAGTAAAATAGTTTAAAAAAAAGAATCTTCAAAAAAATATCCCCAATTTTTCAATATGATGCGTGAAACTAAAAAATGCTTAATCTTGAGTCTGTTAGAGCGGAGCATTTGTTTATTTTTAATTTTTTTGGGGGTAAAATACATTTTTTTGAATCAGGGGGGCTGGCGCTATGAAATTGTATCAATACACTGAAAAGACTTGATGATTCGTTTTATGACTATCAGGTTGCCCTAAACAGCGCGATTGTGTTCTGGGTGTTTGTGTACTGTCGATGTTTTTATGTGTATTTGTTTGGTGTAAAGGTTCTGATTGTAGCAAAATATTGTTACAGTTTAGACGGTTTATATTCTGTTGACAATGTTTTAAGATGATTGAGGATTGTGATGAGGCTTGCATTTTGCGCCACAGAAAGAAAAGAGCACCCTGTTGACTTTATCGAACAGATTGCCTGTGAATATGATTGGTCGTTTGAGCGGGATGCAGAAGATGAAATTAGCGTTTGTGTGGAAGGAAAACGCGCAAACTATCGTCTTGCTTTTTCATGGATGGAAGAGCATGAAGCACTTCATTTAGCTTGTTCGTTTGATCTTTCTATTAAAAATGCTCGAACAGCTGAAATACAGCGCTTATTGCTAGCAATTAATGAAAAGTTGTTGTTGGGACATTTTGATTACTGGCAAAGGAATAATTCAGTTATTTATCGACAAGGTCTTCTTTTGGCTGGTGGGATGCATCCATCTCATATACAGGTTGAAACATTATTGATACATGCACTTAAAGCCTGTGAAAGCCATTATGTTGCATTTCAGATGGTTGCTTTGTCGGGAGAAAGTGCTTACAAGGCACTGCAGTACACTTTGTTTGAAACTGTAGGGAATGCCTAAAATATACAGTTTGTTATTTTTACAGACGGTTTGCTGAAATATTGCTCATAGGGGGATATCAAGAATAGCGCGCAATCCCCCGAATGGGCTCTCATCTAATTGTATATTGCCACCATGGCTGCGTGCTATGTCTTGAGCAATAGAAAGACCAAGCCCTGTTCCACTTGCATCTTGATTTCGCGCTTTATCAAGTCGAAAGAATGGCTTAAAAACTTCTGTGCGCATATTTTTATGAATTCCAGGTCCATTATCATCGATTATCAATATAAAAGATTCTTGTTGAGAGTTAGCGGTTAGTTTAACGGTCGTGCCGTAACAAAATGCATTTGATACAAGATTGCTGACCAAGCGTGTAAAAGCACGGGGACGTACTTGTATTTCTGTAGGACCTTCAATAGTGTAAGAAAATTGACGTTTGTGAAGATGAGCATCGGCGGAGAATTTTTTCATAAGAGCATTTAAATCAAAAGTCTTGACACTTTCACTTCCTTCACCACGAGCAAAAGCAAGATAATCTTCTAACATATTTTGCATGTCACTTACATCTTGCTCAAGCGGTTTAATATCAAAGCCAGTATTTGCTAATGCTAGCTGAAGTTTAAAACGTGTAAGAATGGTTCTTAAATCATGACTTACTCCTGAGAGCATCATGGTGCGTTGTTCGATTTGGCGTTCAATACGTTCTCGCATACGTAAAAAAGCGATGCCTGCACGACGGACTTCATCAGCTCCTTGTGGTTGAAATCCTTTTGGTAAAGGACGACCGCGTCCAAAGCTTTCTGCTGCTTCAGCCAATTGTTGAATCGGTTTGATTTGATTGCGTAAAAAGTAAATTGCTATCAGCAATAAAACAAGAGCTGTTCCTACCATCCAGCTTAAAAAAATAGCAGTATTGGAAGCATAGGCTTGGCTGCGTGGAGCAAAGACGCGTAAGATGTTGTGACCAAGGTGGATACGGATTTCAACAAGATCAGAATCTCCTACGGTATCAATCCAGAAGGGACGGTTAATTTGGCGGGTGATTTCTTCACTTAAAAAATAGTCAAGAATTGCAAAAAATGGCTTAGGTCCTGGAGGGGGTAAGGAGGTAGGAGATAGAATAGAAATATTTAATCCCATACGTTGTTGTGCAATACGCTTGATATCTTCATAGTTATCTTGTTGGGGATATGTTTCAAGAATATCAATAATGGCTGAAATATCATGCACGACAGCCGTTGAAAGACGCTCGGTTACCATTTGCCAATGGCGTTCCATAAAGACATAAGCAATGACCGTTTGCAGAAGCACCATGGGAGCGATGATAATGATCAAAGAGCGAGCATAAAGCCGTTTAGGCATTTTTTTCGTTAACCATCGAAGAAAAAATCTTAAAGGTTTGATCATTCTTGTGCCTATTCAATAGAGAGTTTATACCCTATTCCTCGCACGGTTTGGAGCCATATAGGCAGTGCTGGGTTTTTTTCGATTTTACGACGAAGGCGGTTGATCTGCACATCAATGGCACGTTCACTTATATTGCTGTCATCGGTCGCGAATTTATGGCGCGGAATTGTATCGCCTGCATTTTCGGCAAACATGACCATCATTTCTTGTTCTTTATCTGTTAATTTAATAATTTCTCCTCCTTTTTTGAGTTCGCGTCGTGAAATTGAAAATATATAAGGACCAAAAACTATTTGCTCAATTTTGGGTTGGTGAGGGGGAAAAGCACGTCGTAAAATGGCGTTGATGCGAAGGAGAAGTTCACGAGGGTCAAACGGCTTAGCCAGATAATCATCTGCCCCTGCTTCTAATCCACGGATACGATTGTCTATTTCTGATAAAGCTGTTAACATGAAGATAGGGACATCTTTTGTTTGGCGGAGTGAATGAGTGAGATCAATACCGTTTTCGCCAGGCATCATGACATCAACAATAAGAAGATCAAAATCTAAACTTGCCAACAGTCGTCTTGCTTCATTCGCATTGGCTGAAACTGAAACACGAAATCCATTTTTAATGAGAAACTGAAATAAAAGATTGCGAATACGTGTATCGTCATCAATCACAAGAAGGTGAGGGGCATCGTCACACAAAACTTGAACGTGATTGCTCATTCTTAAAAAAAACCTTGATAAAAATTTAGTTTACACAAAATGCAAGTTTACATAAGTTGTATAAAGCTGTCGAGCAGCACCTTTACCTTAAAAGAGAGAAAGTTTTATTTATAAATTTAAAAAAGTTATTTTTGAAAAGGATATTATGGGTAGTCTTAATATACATATTATTCCAGTTACAACATTCCAACAAAATTGTACTTTGCTTTTTGATAGTGAATGTAAAACGGGGGTTCTCGTTGATCCTGGTGGTGATTGGCCGCGGATTCAAGACGTAATCGAAAAGAATGGTGTTATCGTTGAGGCTATTTGGATAACACATGGTCATTTTGATCATGTAGGAGCAGCAATGCAAGTGAAAGAAGCGCTTAATGTAAAAATTATTGGTTCACATCGCGATGATAAGCCTGTGATGGATGCCGTGAGCGAAAGCGCAAAAAATTATGGTATCACTGATGCTTGCATCTGTATTCCTGACCAATGGTTAGAAGATGGTGAGTGCGTTCATTTTGCTGGACATGTGTTTAAGGTTTTTCACACCCCAGGACATTCCCCTGGTCATGTTATTTATTTCAATGAAAAAGAGCGCTTAGCCCTCTTGGGTGATGTTCTCTTTCGTGGTTCTATTGGACGTACGGACTTCCCCTTCTGTTCCCATGAAAAATTGATGCAATCCCTTCGAGAAAAAGTTTTACCTTTAGGCGATGATGTTTGTTTTATCTGTGGGCATGGTCCCAAAAGTAGCATAGGCTATGAGCGACAAAATAATCCTTTTCTTCAAGATTTTAAAATATGAGCAAATAAAAAACGCTTTGAAGCGTTTTTTTGCCATTTAAAACTTTTTTAGTAGGACGGAACAGAAGTTAATTTATTGGGGCATAACAAATGTGTTCCAAACCATTACGGTCTCGAAAGGTCCCTGTTTTAGGGTTAAAGGAACGGTATTTTTTCTTGCAATATTGAAGCCAATCAGATTCTAATGATTGTTGTACTGGCTCATATTCCACCGTTTGCGGAGCTTCATAAATTATCTGTTCTTGTGGAACCTGTTGATATACAATTTGATGCTGTGGTGCGGTTTGATAAACAACTTGTGGCTGTTCTGATTTTTTAAAAATTTTGCCAAGAAGTGCACCTGCTGCAAGAGCAAGAATGCCCATTGCTAAAGCTTCTCCTGAGTTATTTATATTAATACTACTGTGTTTTGTCTTTTTGCGCTCGACATAATGATATGTCTTGTGTTCAACATGATGGTGTTGTTGTGCTCCCCATTTATGGCTAACATAATGACGCTTGTGGGGATTATCAAAAGAGTGATGTTCACTATGAGAAAAATGGGAGCTAAAATTGTGAGACGGTAAACCAGCCTCCCTTCTCATGTCATAGTTATGATACCATGCCATATCCGCAAGCGTTGGATCTAATGGCATCAAAACGGTTACAGTAGACATTGCTGATAATACCGCTAATCTGATCACTTTTTTCATAATGATGCTCCTTGTGTAAATTCGTATTTTTCACATCCTACACGTGTCAAACTGAATAGAGCCTGAACAATTTTGGACTTTATTGTGACAAAAAAATAAAAATTCATTTAGTTAAAACTATTATCAATACAGTAAAATAAAATCATGACAGAATTTTGATTTCAATTAATGTACTCTTCTTAAGGTTAATTAAGCAGCTTGTATTTAGAGCACCAGATTTTTTACTATTGGTTATAAATTATTTATTGATGAGTACTTTTTTATTGCTTGATACAATATGAATTGAACAATAGGTGTATGAACAAAAGTTATCGTTTTTTATTATAGGCTTATGGTGCTAAGATAGAACCTTATTTGTGTGATTGAATACAGTCCTGTTTGACTACTCTCTTGTGAGGCTAAATATTGAGTTCGATATCATATTATAACTGTATAAATATAATATATTGCGGGAACTTTTTTTGATATATGGGAAACATTTTTGTTGGGATATGGCTGTTAGTTTGACAGTATTGGCATGACAAAATGTATTTGATACAAGATTGCTGATGAGACGCGTGAAGGCACGTGGGCGTGCTTGTATTTGTGTAGGACCTTCAATAGTGTAGGAAAATTGACGTTTGTGAAGATGCGCATCGGTAGAGAGTTTTTGCATAAGAGCATTTAAATCAAAAGTTTTAACATACTCACTTTCTTCACTACGGGCAAAAGCAAGGTAATCTTCTAACATATTTTGCATGTCGCTCACATCTTGTTCAAGCGGCTTGATATCAAAGTCAGTATTTGCTAACGCTTGCTGAAGTTTAAAACGGGTGAGAATGGTTCTTAAATCATGGCTTATACCCGAAAGCATCATGGGGCGTTGTTCGATATAGTTAGAAGATGGTGAGTGTGTGTATTTTGCTGGACATGAGTTTAGGGTTTTACATACACTGGGGCATTCCCCTGGTCATGTTATTTATTTCAATGAAAAAGAGCGCTTAGCCCTCTTGGGTGATGTTCTCTTTCGTGGTTCTATTGGACGTACGGACTTCCCCTTCTGTTCTTATGAAAAATAGATGCAATCCCTTCGAGAAAAAGTTTTACCTTTAGGCGATGATGTTTGCTTTATCTGTGGGCATGATCCCAAAAGTAGTATAGGCTATGGGCGCCAAAATAATCCTTTTCTTCAAGATTTTAATATATGAGCAAACAAAAAAAACGCTTTGAAGCGTTTTTTTTGCCATTTAAGACTTTTTAGTAGGACGGAACAGAAGTTAATTTATTGGGGCATAACAAATGTGTTCCAAACCATTACGGTCTCGAAAGGTCCCTGTTTTAGGGTTAAAGGAACGGTATTTTTTCTTGCAATAGTTAAGCCAATCAGATTCTAATGATTGCTGGAGTGGCTCATATGCCACCGTTTGCTGCACTTGATAAACTCTTTGATTTTGCGGAACTTTTTGATAAATTACCTGATTTTGTGGTACTATTTGATAAACCACTTGTGGCTGTTCTGGTTTTTTTAAAATTGTACCAAGAATCGTACCTGTTGCAAGACCAAGAATACCCACCGCTAAAGCATCTCCTGAGTTGTCTATATGAATATTACTGTGTTTTGTCTTTTTGCGCTCGACGTAATGATATGTTTTGTTTTCAACATGATGATAATGGTGGTGGTGATGATGATGATGTTGTTGTTGTTCCGTCTTACTATGTTTGGCTACAGACCTTTCATGTTTGGCTTTAAATCTTCTCTTGTCGTCATCAGAACTCTTGTGGAAATCATCAACAAACTTTTGGAAATCATCAGATAAAAAGCTACGTTTTTTATCAGAACAATGGGAGCGAGAAAAACCGCAAGGCAGAATATCAGCTTTCTTCCTCATTTCCCTTATCGCATCATCTGTTTCTTTACGCATCTTCCTCATCATATCATCTATTTCTCTCGAGATAGAGTCACTACGATTCCATGCCATATCCGCAAGCGTTGCATTTAGCGGCATCAAAACGGTCACAGTTGACATTGCTGATAATACCGCTAACCTGATCACTTTTTTCATAATGATGCTCCTTGTGTAAATTCGTATTTTTCACATCCTACACGTTTCAAACTGAATAGAGCCTGAACAATTTTGGACTTTATTGTGACAAAAAAAAATAAAAATTTATTTAGTTAAATCTGTCGCGGAGACAGTAAAATGAAATCATAACAGAATTTTGATTTCAATTAATGTACTCTGCTTGAGGTTAAATAATAAGTTTGTATTGATAGTACCCGATTTTTACTATGGGATATAAACTCTTTATTTATGGGTAATTTTTTATTGTTTGGTACAATATGAATTGAACAATAGATGTATGAATAAAAGTTATCATTTTTTATCATAGGCTTATGGTGCTATGATAAAGTCTTGTTTTACTTTATTTGTATTATAGAACAGTGTCTTATTTGAATATTTTCTTGTAAGGACAAATAATATTGAGTTAGATATCAGAGTATAACTGTATAAGATAATATATTTTAGGATTTTTTTGTAAAATGTTCTTTCTCATGTTGTCTTAGACAAATTGGAGCACCCTTGATGTTGGAGGTTGTCTATTTTTCGGATAACGCTGTTTGCTTTTGAGCTTTCGTCTTTTTTTAGAAGAGCTGAAGATTATTTTATGCGGTTTGAAATTTTTTGCTCCTTCATTGATTGCGTTTTTTTCGTTTTATTGTTGCTTGATTAGGGGTGTTTTTACGAGATTTTCCTTTTTGATTTTCCAAAATACCAGTGTCCATGGTTGGTCCCATGTGTGCAAGGTCTGGTTTGGAGAAAAGACTTGGTTGTAATACGCGCTCATGGGTGGATTGTTCGCTATGATGTGTTAAGGGATTTTCCGCGAGTTCTAGTTCTATCTTTTGTAATTGTTTGATTTCATCGCGAAGGCGTGCTGCTTCTTCAAAATTAAGATCAGCAGCTGCTTCATGCATTAATTTTTCGAGGTGTTTAATATGAGATGCTAAATTGTTGCCAACCATATTTTTTTTCTCGATGACATCAGGGATATTTGTATGAATATGGTTGTTTTCATAGCCTGAATTAAGAATATCTCCGATATTTTTTTTGATACTTTTCGGTGTGATATGGTGTTCTTCATTATAGGCTATTTGTTTTTGTCGACGTCTTTGTGTTTCCAGTAAGGCTCGTTCTATGGAACCAGTGATCGTATCTGCATAGAGGACAACACGGCCATCTACGTTACGTGCAGCACGTCCGATTGTTTGTATGAGGGAAGTTTCAGAGCGCAAAAAGCCCTCTTTATCGGCATCTAGAATGGCAACAAAACCACATTCTGGAATATCTAAGCCTTCTCGGAGCAAGTTAATACCGATGAGGACATCAAAGGTGCCAAGCCGAAGATCGTGTAGAATTTCAATGCGCTCTAATGTATCAATGTCAGAATGCATATAGCGTACACGAATGTCTTGTTCGTGGAGATATTCAGTTAAGTCTTCGGCCATACGCTTTGTGAGAACTGTCACCAATGTACGGTAGCCTTTTTGAATTGTTTTACGAATTTCATTCACAACATCATCGACTTGATTTTTGGCTGGACGAACCTCTGTTGGTGGGTCAACAAGCCCTGTGGGGCGAATAACTTGTTCTGCAAAAGTGCCGTGAGATTGTTCTATTTCCCACCGTCCAGGTGTTGCGGAGACAGCAATCGTTTGTGGGCGCATAGCATCCCATTCTTCAAAGCGCAAAGGACGGTTATCCATACAAGAAGGGAGGCGAAAACCATATTCTGCTAAGGTTGCTTTTCTACGAAAGTCACCTCGGTACATGCCACCAATTTGGGGAATGGTTACGTGGCTTTCATCGATAAAAACAAGAGCATTATTTGGAATGTATTCGAACAAGGTTGGTGGTGGTTCTCCGGGTTTTCGTCCCGTTAAATAGCGTGAATAATTCTCGATTCCAGAGCATGAGCCGGTAGTTTCCAACATTTCTAAATCAAAAATTGTACGTTGTTCTAAACGTTGTGCTTCTAAAAGACGTCCAGCCGCATTTAATTCATCGAGGCGTTGAACGAGTTCCATTTTGATCGATTTCATCGCTTGGTTAAGTGTTGGGCGTGGTGTTACGTAGTGTGAGTTGGCATAAATTTTAATCGATTGAAGATCACCTGTTTTTTGACCCGTTAGAGGATCAAATTCCGTAATTGTTTCCACTTCATCGCCAAAGAGCGAAATACGCCAAGCACGATCTTCGAGGTGGGCAGGGAAAATTTCGATTGTATCCCCTCGAACACGAAAGGAACCACGAATGAAATTGATATCTTGTCGATAATACTGTTGAGAGACTAAATCAGCCAAGAGTTTTCGTTGATTGAGTTTGTCCCCTTTTGCTATTTGGAAGGTCATAGCAGTATAAGTTTCTACTGAACCAATCCCGTAGATACAGGATACAGATGCGACAATAATGACGTCATCACGCTCTAAGACAGCACGTGTTGCAGCATGGCGCATACGGTCGATTTGTTCATTAATTGAGGATTCTTTTTCAATATAGGTATCAGAGCGTGCAACGTAGGCTTCTGGCTGATAATAGTCATAATAGGAAACAAAATATTCGACGGCATTATGGGGAAAAAAACTTTTAAACTCCCCATAAAGCTGCGCTGCTAGAGTTTTATTGGGAGCTAATATTAAAGCTGGACGCTGTGTTTTTTCAATGATATTGGCCATTGTATAGGTTTTTCCTGAGCCGGTAACACCCAAAAGCACTTGTGTACGTTCATTTTTTTGAATTCCCTCAACCAGAGTTTTAATGGCTTGAGGTTGATCCCCCGCTGGTTTAAAAGATGTTTCGAGTTGAAATGGAATACCACCTTCAGATTTTTCGGGACGAATAGGGCGGTGAGGTGTCCATAATGCACCATTCTTAAAAAGAGGATTACCTGAAGCAATAAGAGCAGAAAGAGCTTCTACTGTTGCAGTAACACCATTTTTCATTGTTGTATCCTTTGATAGAAAAGTGCTGGTGATTTTAAAGAAAATACTAATTTTTACAATTTCATTACGACAACAGCAAAACGTTATTGAACAGATTTGTTTTGGTTTATTGAAGCCTTCATTAGGATATTAATCAAGTTTTTTCTATGAGACAAATTCTTCGAAGTATTTCTTTGGAGGGAGCATATTTGTGGTTGTTCGTGAACACTATTGCATTTTTACCATGATGATATTCAAGAGGGCATAAGTTATTATGGCTGTTATGGAGAATAATCGGTACGTTTGGGCATTAAAGACATTGTATATGTGTGATAAAGATCATTTCCATCTTTAAATGAAAGATAACGAGATGACACCCAACCTATTTGAGTGTTATATCGGATATGGCACCAATTTCCTTCACAGTTTTTAACAAAAACTAATTCTCCAGCAGAGATTAAGCCGCAAAGTGCATACTGAGTGCTGGGACCTGTTCTAAAATTAAGATTTCTCGTAACAAAAGCATCTGCTGCCTCTGATATTGTTGTGGCTAAAAAGAAAGAGCCAAACATAAAAAAAATGACGATTTTTTTCATTTTTCTGTAAAGAATTTCTTTAGAGATTTTCTATCCTTCTCTCTTCATATTCCATATAATTTCTTTTACTAGATTATGATAAAACAGAAAAAAATACAATTCTTTCTTCTTTAGGATACTTTAAAGAGAAGAGTGAAGTTTAACGTTTTAAACACCAAAATGAGATGTTTTAATCACTATTTGTGCATGTTTTGTTTCCTTTATTTATTTTTGTATGGAAAACAGCGATACTGTACTATATAATAAAAAAGATCGTAGTTTTCGGATTCCAAAAGTAATTTTGGAAGCCGTTTTTTGTATTTTTATTAAACCTTCCGTGTAATAGAAAGGGACGGATTATGGAAAAAGTTCCGATGACTACAGCTGGTTTTGAGAGTCTTAAAGAAGAGTTGCGTTGGCGTCAACAACAGGAGCGTCCGCGAATTATTGAAGCAATTTCTGAGGCGCGTGCGCATGGTGATTTATCTGAAAATGCTGAGTATCATGCAGCTAAAGAAGCGCAAAGTCATAATGAGGGGCGTATAAATGAGCTTGAAGATTATATCGCACGAGCAGAAGTTATAGATGTCTCGCGTCTTTCAGGTAACAAAATAAAATTTGGCGCAACCATTAAACTCTTGGATGAGGACACTGAAGAAAAAAAAGTGTATCAGATCGTAGGAGATCAAGAAGCTGATGTAAAGGTTGGTAAAATCTCTATTTCTTCGCCTATCGCACGTGCACTTATTGGCAAGCAAGAAGGTGATGTGATTGAGGTGAATGCACCAGGTGGTGCGCATAATTACGAGATCATTAAGGTTCAGTACATCTAAATAACATATGGATTATTATGCGTGTATCTTTGGACGAAACTGAGATTATTGCGCCTCACTTGAAAAGGCGTTTATCGGGAGTAACATCTACGATTATTCAGCTTATTCCACTGCAACGCGAACAGGGTGTGCGTATATCCACTTTGGGGTTTGGTTTACCACGAACTTTACCGACACTTGCCTTTAAGGACCTTTTCGGACTTTGGAAAAGTCCGAAAGGGAAGCCATTTCGTATTTGGCATGCACGACGCAATATTGAGATGCTTTGCGGGGTGTTTTTACGCGATGTTTTGCGAATGAAGCTTAAACTCATCTTTACTTCGGCATCTCGACGCGAACACAAGCCTTTTACCAAATGGTTGCTTCGTCGTATGGATAAAGTTATCGCTACTAGTGTATGTACGGGAACCTATCTAGAAGTGCCTCATAAGGTTATTATGCATGGAGTGGATATTAGGCGTTTTTCACCACCCAAAATTCCTGATGATTACTTTCCAGCAACTGGGGTGCCAGGAAAATATGCGGTAGGATGTTTTGGGCGCGTGCGCTATTTAAAGGGTACTGATTTGTTTGTGGACGCGATGATAGCATTATTGCCTGACTATCCCGAATGGACAGCACTTATCGCTGGTCGGACTACAGAACAGCATTATGGTTTTGAAAAGAAATTACGACAGAAGATTGCTGAAGCTGGTTTAAACGACCGCATTATTTTTCTTGGTGAAAGGCTTGATATACCTGTGTGGTATCGCCGTTTATCACTTTATGTAACTCCTTCTCGTTTGGAAGGTTTTGGTCTGACGCCATTGGAGGCAATGGCATCACAGACGGCTGTAGTGGCGAGTGATGTAGGAATTTTTAAAGAATTGGTGGTCGAGGGAACAGGAACGGTTGTTCAAGCAGGAGATGGAGCGGCTTTAACAGCAGCAATTGAACCTTATTTTGCTGATGTAGAAAAAACATTGGCAGCCGGAAAGAAAGCTTTAACCCATGTTCGTACTCACTTTCCTTTGGAAAAAGAGGCAAGCAAGATTGAAAGTGTTTACAAAGAACTGTTTGCAGAAAAAACACTTTGATTATTATATCAAAAATCTTTTTGAGGAATGATAAAAGTATTTTCCTTAAAGGTTTTTCATAGTCATCAAGAAAACAGCTCAATGATATAAATGTTATTTTACAAAATTTATATTGTCTTTAGTAGCACGCTATAAAAAGTTCTCAAAATTTTGGATAAAATATTAAAAATGTATACGCTTGAGAGCGATATGTAGCTTATGATAAAGCATAATAAGAGAGAGGAAAGCTACTTTTATTCATTGATATTTTAGAATAAGAAAATAATGCTTTAACTCAAGTCTGGGGATTTATGCACTATCTTATACGGTGTTGTACTGATATTGTTCGTTTTGTAAGACTTAAATAGATAGCAAAAAAACGTTTTCTTGTCTTAAAAAGATAATGATGGTATCTCCATGAATAAAATAGTCGTACATATTTTCAATAAATTCATAATAAGATGGATTTAAGATCAATATATATATGATTTTTATAGATAATTTACCTTTTCAATTTGAATAAGAGCTTTGAGTATCGTAAGATTTTCTCATGTAAAATCTGTTGATATTAAATTAATGAGAGCTATCTTCTTGCACATCACAATTGGAAGAAGGCATGTGGTGGATAAAAACTATTGAAGACAGGGTGTAAAGAGATTTCTTATAAATTGTCTGAAATGTAGGCTGTTACGATATTAGCAGAAAGAAAATAATATGGTGGTACTAATTTATATCTTATTTTGTAGTAGCGACTTGCACCTTATTATTATTTAAGTAAAAATGATGGTGCCCATTTTATATCTTTCATAAGGGCTGTCGTGAAATGGGGGTGATGAGTATTGTGAGATGTTTTTTACAAGCTTGTGAGTTCGTAATATAATAGCATTTTATTTTCTATAAGGGTGTAACTCTATTAAAAAGAAAAACACTTTTATCAGCAAATGTTCATATTTTTGCATGAGAGATTATTCGTAAAAAAGAATGTTCTATGCGTCCACTTTATTTGATAAAGAAGATCAATAAAGTGAAGTTTTATATGTTATGGCTTTGAGAATATCGGTATTTGATTGTTTTTGTTGAATTATTTTTATATCATTGATATGATGTTTTGTATGAAATTTTAGGAAATCTTCAGTAGATTGGGTGAGGAGTGAATATTATGACGCATACTGTTCTCGCCTTTTTATCTTGTCAATTTTTTATCATGGTAGCATAAAATACTCTATACATTAGAATTGTTCACGCCAGAAAGCGGGAATAAAAAGGACGAATATTGTTATGATTTCAAGGCGTCCAGCTAACATTAGAAAACTTAAAATCCATAAAGCATGATCGTTGATTGTAGAGAAATTACCAGTAGGGCCAATAATATCTCCAAAGCCTGGACCAACATTTGAAAGTGCGGTTAAGACCCCCGTAAAGGCAGAGGTAAAGTCAAGACCGGTTGTAAGCAAAAGTGCAGTGCCGATAACAAGGCAAAACATATAAAGACAGACAAAAAACAAAACGGCTTGAGCAACATCATTTGATATATTTGAGTGATCGTAGCGCGCTTTTACAACGACATTAGGAGAAAGAAGTTTTTCTATATTTGTTTGTGTAATACGCCAAAGAATAATGAGGCGATTGATTTTCATGCCACCAGAAGTAGAACCAGCACATCCGCCTGTAAAAGAAACAATAAAGAAAATTCCAAGCGCAAACGCTCCCCAAAGTTGATAATCTTCAGCGCTGTAACCGGTGGTGCTAATAATGGATGAAAGGTGAAAAATGACATCAAGAAAAATCAAGTAGAACGCGCGATGATCATAAAACCGTAGCCATGCCGCTAAAGCAAAGCTGAAAAGGAGAACGATATGGAGAAAAACAATCACTTGTGGGTCAAGGAAGCGTTTGGAGTGTCCAGGAAGGACTAATTTAACATAAAGTACGAAGGGTAAAGCAGAAAGCAACATGAAGATTGTTGAAATAATTAAGATGGCTGGTGTATCAGAAAAATAGCCAAAAGAAGCATCATGCGTTGAAAAACCAGCTGTTGCTACTGTACTCATTGCATGGTTAATGGCATCAAATAAATTCATGCCTGCAGCAAAATAAGAAAGCATACAAGCCAATGTTAACCCAACATAAGCGATGATAATTCCGTTAGCAATTTGGTTGATGCGAGGCAATATTTTTTCAGATTTATCAGATGATTCCATATGAAAAAGCCGCACGCCACCCACACGCAGTGAAGGCAAAATTAAGAGGGCTAAACCGATAAAACCAATGCCCCCAATCCAGCATATAAGAGAACGCCATAATAAAATACTTCGCGATAAATTATCAAGATCAGAAAGGACTGTGGAGCCTGTTGTTGTAATTCCAGAAACAGATTCAAAAATGGCTCCTGCTAGAGAAATGGGAAGAGGAGAAAGATAAAGAGGTAAGGCACCTACGATGCTTCCTGTAAGCCAAAGACAAACAGTGAGCATAAAGCCAAGCCGTGCTGAAAAACGACAAGTAGCTCCCTTAGTTGCTAGAAGAATCAGCGTTGCTAACATGGTGGTTATGGCACAAGAATAGAGAAAGCTTATCCAATTACGATTGTTGTCGTGCAAATCCACAAAAATTGGCAAAAGCATTGCTCCTCCCATGATTAAGGCAAAACGTGCACAGACATTGATAATAAATTGAAAAATGATCGTTCCCTATCTTTGTATCTCTTTTTATTATGGTTTTGTGCTCATAAGAAGTTACATTTTTCTCTTTATAGGATAAGGATTAATTCTTAACATTAGCGTGCCTTGATGAATTAGTAATCAGACCTTTTCATAAAACTTGAAAAGAAGTATACATAACATAATTAGGGCTCTTGAAAAATATTTTTTTAAAAGGCTGAATTCCGTTATCATTTATAGAATAATTAAGTTATAATAAAGTGAAGGGGATTTAATGGTACAATCGCATATTCGTCTGCTGATTATTGGCTCAGGTCCGGCTGGTTATACAGCGGCGATCTATGCAGCAAGAGCAATGCTTAAGCCTGTTTTGGTGACGGGCTTGCAGCAGGGGGGGCAATTGACAATTACAACTGATGTTGAGAATTATCCAGGTTTTGCAGATCCCATTCAAGGACCATGGTTGATGGAACAAATGGCGAAACAAGCTGAGAATATGGGGACAAAAATTGTCTATGATACAATTATAAAGGCTGATTTGTTGAAGTATCCTTTTGTCTTATATGGGGATTCAGGAACACAATATTCTTGTGATGCACTGATTATTGCAACAGGAGCTCAAGCGCGCTGGCTTGGTTTAGAAAGTGAACAGACCTTTATGGGCGGAGGTGTTTCTGCTTGTGCTACATGTGATGGCTTTTTTTATCGTGATAAGGACGTTATTGTCGTGGGAGGAGGAAATACGGCTGTTGAAGAAGCACTTTATTTATCGCATTTGGCTAAAAGTGTAAGCGTGGTTCACAGGCGGGGGCAGTTTCGGGCAGAAAAAATTTTGCAAGATAGGTTGCTGGCTTGTAATAATGTACGTGTTCTTTGGGATCATGTGGTTGAAGAAATTGTGGGGCTGCCAGCTCAAGATTCAATGGGCGCTGTTGTAACAGGGGCACGTCTGAAAAATGTTAAGACAGGTCACGAGATGAAAGTGAATGCAGAGGGCATATTTATTGCCATTGGGCATGATCCTGCTGTTTCTCTGTTTGAAGGACAGCTGAAACAAAAACGAGGCGGCTATTTATGGACAGCACCGGACTCAACAGCAACAAGCATTGCTGGTGTTTTTGCTGCTGGGGATGTGACAGATGAAACATTCCGCCAAGCTGTAACAGCTGCGGGAAGAGGATGTATGGCAGCGTTGGAAGCAGAACGGTTTTTGGATATACCCAAGCGTTAGTCACTCATTGAGAACATAGAGAATATAGAGGTAGAATTAATTGTGGCGCCACCGTTGGATTGGGATAAGTTAAGGGTTTTTCACGCTGCAGCAGAAGCGGGATCTTTTACGCATGCTGCTCAAAAACTTCATTTATCTCAATCAGCCGTTTCACGACAGGTTTCGGCTTTAGAACAAGAGGTTGGGGTATCCTTATTTCAACGTCATGCGCGTGGTTTGATTCTTACAGAACAGGGAGAAACTCTTTATCGTACAGCTCATGATGTTTTGATGAAGCTTGAAAGTGTGCGTTTGCAATTAAGTGAAAGCTATGCAAAACCAACGGGGCACTTGCGTGTGACCTCGACCTTTGGAATGGGGGCAGGGTGGATTGCAGAGCGTATGCCAGAATTTCTTAGTCTTTATCCTGATATGCAGGTTCAGCTTTTGCTTTCCGATGAAGAGCTTGATTTGACAATGTGTCATGCGGATTGTGCTGTTCGCTTGCATCAACCCAAACAACCTGATCTTATACAAAGAAAACTCTTTACAATTCATATGCATGTTTATGCTTCGGAAAAGTATATTGCAAATTATGGAAAGCCGGAAAAATTGTCTGATCTCGATGAGCATCGTATTATTTCGTTCGGTGAACCTGTTCCACCTTATTTATCTGGTTTAAATTGGTTGGAAAAGGCTGGTAGAAGTGATGGATCATTGCGCGTTTCAGTTCTACAAATCAACAATATCATCTCAATAAAGAATGCGCTTATGCGTGATCTTGGGATTGCTGTGCTTCCTGATTATATCGTCAATAATGATGAGCATTTAGTGCGTCTTTTTCCTGATATGGTTGATATTCCTTCTTTTGATACTTTTTTTTGTTATCCTTATAATTTAAAGAATTTGGCAAGGTTAAATGCTTTTCGAGATTATATTTTTTTAAAAGCTCGCCAGTGGTCTTTTTAATATTAATATCTTAATTTATAAGGAATAATTAGCTGTGTGGGTAAATATTTTTGAAAAGAGGGATAAATGTTTTTTCTGAATACTAGCAACCATGAGGGTTATTATATATTGAAAAATGGACAATCGTGTGATGGTGTAGTTAACATTTTTACTATTTAATTAAAGAGAGTGGTACATGATGGAGACAAATTTAAAGCTATGTGTTTATTGCATAGCAGATACGCTTAAGTCTTTGTTGTGCTTTTCCTTATAAAATGACATAGAATACTATCTCTTGATTATGTTGCCTCCCAGTTTCGTTTTCTTGAGTGTTCCCTTACGAAGATCTATCAGATTGATTTTATCTCTGAGGATTTTCCAAATTTGCCGGACATATGTCCGGCTTTTTTTTAATTTTTGAAAGAGTCCCTAGAAATTGCAATATATGGGAAGATGATAAAGAAAAAATTTCGAAACTGGTGGATATCCAACAATTTTTTAAGAATACTAAAATTCAATGAGGAGTTTGAGAGGGGGTATTCTATTGTACTGTAAAAGTCTGTCTTTTAGGGGCGTGATATAAAATATTTAAAACCTTATACATGAAGTGCTTTTTATTAGAATGTGAGGTGAATATTTAAGGCAGGTCTTGTTCATAAAGCCTATGAAGTAAATCAAGTAGTTATTAAATAGAACTTAAAGGAAACTGGATTGTTTACACAACGATGGGAGGTGGCTTCTTCTTCGTTTTAGGACGAAGAAGAAGCTGAGAAATAGAAGAGATTTTATTGTAAGGGCCTTTGATTATAAGGGCAATTGTGTTTAAAAGTGCTCGGTCTTTTTTAGAGTTATAAATTGAATGGAGAAAGTAGAATAGGCTTGTCATCTCTTATGATAATAGACCGATTCATTTATTTGATAGCTAAATTTTTTTGATCTTTATCTACAGCATCTATTTTTGTGTTTATTCATAGATATTTTTGCTGAATCGATAGATTTAGACCATGACACAGTTTCAGATATTTTCTCGGATATACTAACATTCGGCAAAAAACAATCACAAGAGATGATATTAAAAATTTTAAATTAAACTGTTGCAAAAACGCTGTATACGTATACAAGCTTTTTCAAGTAATTCTTCTGATGTTGCATAAGAAATACGAAAAGCTGATCCAAGTCCAAAAGCAGATCCTTGGACGACAGCAACAGCTTCTGTTTCTAGAAGCGCTATGGCAAAGTCTTCATCATTCGTAATACGTTGACCATTGGGTGTTTTCTTTCCAATAAGTCCGGTGCAAGAAGGATAAACATAAAAAGCACCCTCAGGCGTTGGACAGTGAATGCCAGGAGCTTGATTTAGCATGGAGACAACGAGATCACGGCGTGCTTGAAAAATATTTTTATTTTTAGCAATAAAGTCTTGTGGCCCGTTGAGTGCTTCAACCGCAGCCCATTGTGAAATGACACTTGTTCCAGATGTTTGCTGTCCTTGAATGGTATCCATGGCTTTAATTAATTCTTGTGGTCCGCCTGCATAACCGATTCTCCATCCCGTCATCGCATAGGCTTTAGAAACACCATTCATTGTGAGTGTACGCTCATAAAGCGCTGGTTCTACTTGAGCTGGAGTCACAAAGGTAAAACCCTCATATGTGAGATGTTCATATATATCATCGGAAAGGATATAAACATGAGGATATTTTACTAAAACATCTGTGAGTTTTTTCAATTCATTATGTGTATAAGCGGCACCTGATGGATTTGAAGGAGAGTTAAAGATGAACCATTTGGTTTTGGGGGTAATGGCAGCTTCTAGCTCTTGTGGTTGGAGTTTATAAGAAAATTCGGCTTTTGTTTCTAAAAAGACAGGCGTACCATCGTTGAGTGCGACCATTTCTGGATAACTAACCCAATAAGGGGATGGAATGATGACCTCATCTCCTTTATTCAAAGTTGCCATGAATGCATTAAAGAGAATTTGTTTTCCACCAGTACCAACAATAATTTGTTCTGGTTGATAAAGAAGGTTATTTTCTCTTTTAAACTTTGCAGAAATTGCTTGGCGCAATTCTGGAATTCCAGATATGGGAGGGTATTTTGTTTCTCCCCTTCGAATAGCTTCAATAGCCGCGTTTTTGATGTTGTCTGGGGTATCAAAGTCTGGCTCTCCAGCACTTAAAGCAATAACATTGCACCCTAATGCTTTTAAATGACGGGCCTTTTGAGAAGCAGCAATTGTTGCAGAAGGTTTGATACGAGACAGTTTGTCGGCAATAAAAGCCATAATTTTAAATCCTTATATTATATCAACAAATGGTTATTGCTTTAAGGATATTCTATAAGAGATTATATTGTATGCAATAAAAAACTTCCAAAATACTCTTACACGGGCTTTATATTCTTCTTTTTTGAGATATTTTACAAGATAATCTCTTCGTAGATTTTATGAAAGTTTTTGAGGAAGTATAAAAGAGGTTTGATGAATTGTGCAAAGGAGATAAACAGTCTTTTATTTTAACAAGGTAAAATAATGCTTTATACAAAATAAAAAATCTTCGTCGTTACAGACGAAGATTTCTAAATAAAATATTGCAGAATTTAAACTTTAAAGTGCTGCAAGGTTACCAGCGGCAAATTTTCCTGAACGACGATCTTGAAGAACATCATAAGAGATTTTTTGCCCTTCATTAAGACTGTTTAGACCTGAACGCTCGACGGCAGAAATGTGTACAAATACATCTGCACTACCATCACTAGGCTGAATGAATCCGAAACCTTTTGTTGTATTAAACCACTTAACTGTTCCTGTAGACATAGGAAACTCCTTAGAATATATAATTATATTGAGCATTGAAGCTTTTATTCCTTCAATACGGTTGTAGATCGAAATTAGGTGGGAGAAGTTTCGTCGAAAGTGCAGATTGCACAGGAAAGAAAGTCACGTAACCGAAAATTCGATGAAACCTCTATAAAAGTTTTTAGAACAAAAAGCAAGTCTTAATCAATTTTTATATAAAGAAAAAATAAGAAAACAGTGTACATTTTGCTAAGTAGAAAAAAATTCAACTAAAATAACTTTGTAGTGAACGTACCTCAAGGTGCCTTTTTTTGAGTGCTTTGATCGCTTCTACGACGGCTTCGGCTCCAGATATTGTTGTATAATAGGGAACATTTTGCATGAGTGCTGCATAACGTAATGATTTTGAGTCTGAGATGGCACTGGCAGTGCTAGTTGTATTAAAAATCAATTGAATTTGGCGATTACGAATAGCATCTTCAATATGGGGGTGTCCCTCTAGAACTTTGTTGATTTTTTTTGCTTCAACGTGGTGTTCGGTGAGAAATTTTTGTGTTCCACTTGTGGCGACAACAGAAAAGCCAAGCTCAGTTAAACGTTTTACAGGATTTAAGATGCGTTTTTTATCTTCATCCCTTACAGAAACGAACAAAGTTCCCTCTTTAGGGAGTTTTACACCAGCTCCAAGTTGGGCTTTAGCAAAAGCAAGCGAAAATTCATAGTCAAGACCCATAACTTCACCGGTTGAGCGCATTTCTGGACCAAGAAGTGTATCAACACCTGAAAAACGAGCAAAAGGAAACACTGCTTCCTTGACAGCAATATGTTGTTTTTTCTGCAAAGAAGGTAATCCACCATAAGCTTGAAGAGCATCATGAAGCGTTTCTCCTGCCATAATACGTGCAGCCATTTTAGCAATAGGGCGACCAATCGTTTTTGCAACAAATGGGACAGTACGTGAAGCACGGGGATTGACTTCTAAGACATAAATGGTGTCATCTTTTATAGCATATTGTACATTCATTAAGCCGCGAACATGAAGTGCTTGTGCTAATGCTTTGGTTTGGCGCTCTAATTCAGTAACTATTTTATTTGAGAGCGTATGGACTGGTAAAGAACATGCTGAATCACCAGAGTGGATACCAGCTTCTTCAATGTGTTCCATAATACCAACGATTAGTGTTTCTTTGCCATCACATAGACAATCGACGTCTACTTCAATTGCTTCTGTTAAATAGGTATCAAAGAGAAGCGGATTTTTACCAAGCAATATATTGATTTGTCCTGTTGTGTCGTTAGGATAACGGACTTTGATATCTTCTGAAATTAATTCGGGGACACTCTCAAGTAAATAATTTTGTAAGCTACGTTCATCACGGATAATTTGCATAGCACGTCCTCCTAAAACATAAGAGGGACGTACAACCAAGGGGAAGCCTAGTTCGTGGGCAATGAGGCGTGCCTGTTCAATGGAGTGGGCAATACCATTTTTAGGTTGTGTTAAATTAAGTTTAAATAACAGTTTTTGAAAGCGATCTCTATCTTCTGCTAAGTCGATAGCGTCAGGTGAAGTACCTAGGATGGGGATGTTGTGTTTTTCTAGAGCGCTTGCCAATTTCAAGGGTGTTTGTCCGCCAAATTGGACGATGACTCCAACCAAATCTCCTTTTTCCTGTTCTGCTTCTAAAATAGCGATAACGTCTTCTGTTGTTAAAGATTCAAAGTAAAGGCGATCAGAGGTATCATAGTCGGTTGAAACTGTTTCAGGATTACAGTTAATCATAATCGCCTCAAATCCTGCATCACGCAGTGCAAAAGCAGCGTGGCAGCAACAGTAATCAAATTCAATACCTTGCCCAATGCGGTTTGGTCCACCGCCTAAAATAGCAATTTTTTTGCGTTCAGAAACGTGTGCTTCCGAGTGCTCTACACCTGCAAAGGGAACTTCATATGTTGAATACATATAGGCTGTAGGAGAAGAAAATTCAGCGGCACAAGTATCAATCCGTTTGAAGACGTGTTTAACATTCAGTGATTTGCGTAAAGCTGCGATATAATCGGGTTCTTTCCCTGTAAGGGAGGCTAATCGCGCATCTGAAAAGCCCATAGCTTTTAACATACGTAAGTTATCTGCGTCTTGGGGTAATCCATGAATGCGGATACGCTGCTCCATTTCAATGATGGAGGCTATTTGTTCTAAAAACCACGGATCAATTTTGCTAATTTGGTGAATCTCATTTAAGGGTAAGCCTGTGCGCATGGCTTGAGCAATATAGCGTAGACGATCAGGGCTTGGTATGGCAATGGCGGAGCGTATAGAACTTTTTTCATCACCTTCAGCATGCTCTGGAATCACAATTTCATCAAGACCCGTAAGCCCTGTTTCAAGTCCACGGAGTGCTTTTTGTAACGATTCTTGAAAAGTGCGTCCAATTGCCATGACTTCTCCTACAGATTTCATCGCAGTTGTGAGGACAGGTGATGAACCGGGAAATTTTTCGAACGCAAAACGAGGAATTTTTGTCACAATATAGTCAATAGAAGGCTCAAATGATGCTGGTGTTGCACCACCCGTGATATCATTTTTTAATTCATCAAGTGTATAACCAACAGCCAGTTTAGCCGCTACTTTAGCAATGGGAAACCCCGTTGCTTTTGAGGCAAGCGCTGAAGAGCGAGAAACACGCGGATTCATTTCAATAACAATGAGGCGCCCATTTTCAGGATTGACAGCAAACTGTACATTGGATCCCCCCGTTTCAACACCAATTTCACGCAAAACAGCAATCGAAGCATTACGCATACATTGATATTCTTTATCGGTTAAGGTGAGAGCAGGTGCTACAGTGATCGAATCACCGGTATGAATCCCCATCGGATCAATGTTTTCAATAGAACAAACGATGATACAATTGTCGTTCTTATCACGAACAACTTCCATCTCATATTCTTTCCACCCTAAAACACTTTCTTCAATTAATACTTCTGTTGTTGGTGAAGCTTCAAGCCCACGTTCAATAATTTCATAGAATTCAGAGCGGTTATAAGCGATTCCACCACCAGTTCCACCAAGGGTAAATGAAGGACGAATAATAGCTGGAAGCCCGACAACATCAAGAGCTTGAACTGCTTTTGCTGTTGCATGGGCGATATAATGTTGTTTGCGATCAGCTTCGGTATGTCGCCAGTTGCGCTCAAGTTCTTCGAGTGCTTTGTCAAGCGCAGCACCAGAAAGCTTTGCTTTAAGTTCAGCACACGTTTTTGCGTGTTGTTGGCGATTTTCTTCTTTCAGTTCTGTTGCATTGGCTAACATAGAGCGTGGCGTTTCCAAACCGATTTTTGCCATCGCTTGGCGGAATAAAGCACGATCTTCAGCTTTATCAATAGCATCAGCATTGGCTCCTATCATTTCAACATGATAGCGGTCTAAAATACCCATACGCTTTAATGATAAAGCAGTATTGAGGGCTGTTTGTCCTCCCATAGTGGGTAAAAGGGCATCGGGACGCTCGTGGGCAATAATTTTGGCAACTATTTCAGGAGTAATGGGCTCTATATAAGTTGCATCAGCTAGATCTGGATCTGTCATAATCGTGGCAGGATTAGAATTTACCAAAATAATTCGGTAACCTTCTTCTTTTAATGCTTTACAGGCTTGAGTGCCTGAATAATCAAATTCACATGCCTGACCAATGATAATAGGTCCTGCTCCAATGATAAGAATAGATTTTATATCTGTGCGTTTGGGCATGACTTTTTCCTATGACAAATATCTATGTGCGATTGTTGCGGGCAAAATATTTCAGTTCTGAGGCTACAATCATTTTATAAGTTAAGTGACAAAGAAAGTAAGCATTAAAATACCTTTTCCATGCTTTTTTTCATAAAATTGAAGATAAATTTCTTTTTTGAGTTGAGTCATCTCATCAGTCTATCAAAAGTATGACCTTTGATAAAAAAATAATAACAGTGCTCCAACAAATTAGAATATTCAAGCATACGTGGAGCATAAAAAGCCAGAACATCTTTCCAATCCATTGCCTGCATATTTTGTGTTTTATGACGTTTTTTGCCTAAGAGAGCACGCGCTTTTTCTGTTGCTTGTAAGACATAAGCCATTATTTATGGTTCAATGGGATTTCGTAAAATGAAATAGAAAGCTTATCGTGTTGTTCCGTAAAATACTGCCGTTTAGAGCTGTGATATAAGGTATGAAAATTTACCACATTAAGGTGTTTTTTGTTAGAGTGTATGATAGAATTCAGGACAGGATTTGTCTGTAGAGAGCTTATGAAATAAACCATATAAAATGGTTTCAGTTGGAATCTGTTATATAAAAAGCAAGATTGTTGATAGATCGGCTCTGGTCGAAGTTTCCGTTTTAGGGTAGGAAGACAGTCAATCTATGTATCTTTCCATTTCATAAAAGGGTGAGAGTGTATTTTAATACAATGGCTAAGGATATAATTTCAGAATGATTTTGTTTGTTTTTAAAAGATAGTGAATACTCTCCTTTTACTTTATTGATGATGTTCAAGACTTATTTAAAATATAAAGAAGGCTAAAATGCTGAACATTTCCCAAACGAGATTCTGTTTGAAAGATGTATCAATAGGAAAGCTTTTGGTGGCTAGGTCTCAAAAAGGGATTTGTCATATAGCGTTAGGAGACACTATAGAGCAATTATTACAGGAGTTTACGATACGCTTTGGTGATGCACAACAAGTTGTAGGTGACAATACATTTAAGAGAGAAGTTGCCCATATTATAGCCATGATAGAAACACCTAAGCTGGTAAGAAAATATAATTTTCCCTTAGATATAAATGGTACAGTTTTTCAACGACAAGTATGGGCAGTATTATGTGATATACCATGTGGTGAAACAATTTCCTATGAGATCTTAGCGTGCCGTATTGGTATGCCGAAAGCTTTTCGTGCCGTTGCTAATGCCTGTGCACGTAACGAATTGGCTGTTATCATTCCTTGTCATCGTGTTGTGCGTAAAAATGGTTTTATTTCAGGGTATCGTTGGGGGGACAAACGGAAACAGATTTTACTACAACGAGAACAAAATGGAGAAATTTAACTTTGTGTGATGGGCATTATAATCGTTACAGTTGTTCCTTTCATTTCTTTTGAAGTAATTTCAAGTTTTCCTTTGTGGAGTTCTAGCAAGGAGCGTGAAATGGCTAAGCCAAGACCTGAGCCCGTATGAGATTTAGTAAGCTGATTTTCAACTTGTTCAAAAGGTTGCCCAAGTTTTTTAATTGCTGATTGGGGAATACCAACACCTGTATCTGTAATTTTAAAAATAAGATTATTTTTTTTCTTGAAAGCGCAGACATCAATATTTCCACCAGAAGGCGTAAATTTAACGGCATTAGAGATGAGATTAAGGAAAATCTGTTTCATTGCACGACCATCAACTTCAGCATGAAGTTCTGGGGTAATGTTTGTTGTAACAACAATATTTTTTTCTTGAGCTTGAGGCGTTAATGTTCGTACTGCTTCACTAATGATGGGCTCAAGATCGGTATTTTTACAATCAAGCGTAAATCTTCCTGCTTCGATTTTTGACATATCAAGGATGTCATTGATAAGGGTTAGAAGATGGGTTCCTGAATTGTAAATATCATGCATATATTCCTTATAGCGTTGTGAACCAAGAGGACCAAAAGTTGATTGCAACATGATGTCTGAAAAACCAAGAATAGCATTCAGAGGCGTGCGCAATTCATGAGACATATTGGCTAAAAATTCTGATTTAGCCTTATTAGCACTTTCGGCGCGTTCTTTTTCTGCTTTCAAACTTTTATTAAGTTTTTCAACTTCTGTCGCGCGTTGTTGAGCACTCCCTCGCGCGCGCTTGAGTTCTTGAATGAAAGAAAAAAGACGCCTTTCACTGTCTTCAAATTTTTCCTGTTGTTGTTTAAGCTCAGAAATGTCAGTACCAATACAAACCAATCCTCCATCTTGGGTTCGTCGTTCGTTAATTTTGAGCCAACAACCATCTGCCGTTTGGCGAATACTGGTTAAGTTACCAGTACCATCATCTTTAAGGGGATATTCACTGAGTGCAGGGCGTGCCATGGCTTCGACGGTTGCACGTTGGATACCTGATTGTAGAATTTGTTTAGGAATAGCGGCATATTCGCAAAATTTGCTGTTGGACATGACTAAACGTCCTTCAGCATCCCACAAGACGAAAGATTCTGAAATGTTTTCAATCGCATCACGGATACGAAGGTCGGCTTGCGCCGTTTGTTCAGCCAATTGTTGCTGTTCACTAATATCGAAGGAAATACCAACCAAATGGGGTTCTTCTTCTTCAGTCACTTCGGCACGAATGCGCATCCATACATAATGACCATCAGCATGACGCATAGGAACGTTAATATCGATATGCTTTTTTTTACCGCTCATTAATTCCTGAGCAAGGTCAAAAAAATTCGCATCATTTGGATTGATAATGGCGCTAATTTGGGAAATTGAGAGCAATGCATCTTGAGGGACATAGCCGAGCATTTCGTACATTGCTTGTGACCAGTAGACGCGTCCACTTGCCATATTCCAATCCCATAGTCCACAGCGTCCACGCATCATTGCCATATCAATACGGTTTTGAATTTTTTCTGAAACAAGATCTGTTTTGCGTGCTCGTACAATTTGGTTATAATAAGCATAAAGAAGAGCGAGGATAACGCCACTAGTTCCAATGAACATGGTTATATTTAACGAGAGAGCTTTCCGCCATTCCATGTAAATATGTTGCATTTTTTCACTGATGAATACCCCATATTGTCCATTTTCTGTTTGCTGAAAGGAAGCAAGAGCAGGAATATCTTTTCCTATTGTAATTTTCATGATTCCAGCATGTTTTCCTAGAGCTTGTAAAGTAATGCTTTCAGAGGTAAAATCCTGTAAGGGTTTTCCTAAGACAATCTCGGAACTTGATGAAGCTAGGACATTGCCTTTTTGATCGACAATAGCAATAACAGCGCTGGTTTTTATAAAACCTTTGTTACGAAAATTGGTTAGGATATTTTGTAAATGATTATGAGAAAGAGCAGCAGCTTTTCCTTGTCGAGTGGCGGCAAGTAAGTCACGGTCGATTGTATTGGTAATATGAGAAGCTAAGAGAGTGATGGTAGAATGCGTGTTTTTATCAATTGTGTTGCGCCAATCATAGATTGATAGGAAACGGATTGCTGCTAGTATAACAAGAAATGCAAGAATTACAAATGGGAGTGAACGTCGCAGCCAAGGTTCAATAAAAAGAAGTTTTTTATAGGCAGAACCAGAAAATAGATTGGTACGCTCTGTCCGCTCCTTGCGACTTTGAGCGCTTGATTTTGAATCAGCATACACCTCCCTTGGCGCATTATATGCGTCCAATTTAGCCATCTCGCGTTCCTTTAATTCTGGAATAATGTGATTTAAAAACTGCTTCGATATTCATAGTAACCCCATCGAGTGCAATGAATCAAAACAGGAGTCTTCTGTCCAGTCTTTTTTTTAAAAAAAATAATTTTACTTTTATGATTTTGGAATATGAAAAGAAAAAAGTACTTTAAACGTGATCTATAAACAGGCTTAGATTGCCTGTTTATAGATTTAATGATGATCGAATAGTTTATAGAATTTATTTTAAAAAATATTATAGCATATTGATTTAAAATATTTTTTTGTTTCAAGTGAGCAGACGGTTGATGATATCAGCAACATCGCTTGATAATTTTGGCGCAGCAGCAATCATTTTTAATTCAGTTTCAAGTTTTTGTTGTCGAATAGGTTCTAATTGTCGCCAAGAGCGCATCATTGTTAATAATCGTGAAGCAAGCTGTGGATTTTTTTTGTCAATTTCCAAAATGACTTGGCAAAGAAAATGATAAGATGCTCCATCCATCCTATTAAAGCCCGTGAGATTGTTAGAGGCAAAAACACCGATTAGGGAACGTACACGATTAGGATTATCTTGTGAAAACAGCGGATGTTGCATAAGCTTTTGAACATTCTCGAGTGTTGATGTGCTAGCAACCATTGCTTGAATAGAAAACCATTTATCCATGACCAAAGGGTCATGCCGATAGCGGTTTTCAAAATCATTTAAGGAATTTTGTGCCTGCTCACTTTCATTAAAACGCTTCACGAGAACAGCGATACTCGCCATACGGTCAGTCATATTATCAGCTGTTGCATACTGTATAGCAGCTCGATTTGGATTGGCTTCAGCAATGGAAAGGTAATCCAGTATGATATTCTTTAATGCTCGCTTTCCAGCTTGTGCAGTGTTTGGTGAATAGGGCTCTTGGGTTTGCATTTGTCCATAGAATTTTGTTAAGAGCTCTTGATGAGTTTGTGCAAGTGAAGCTAAAAACTGATGGCGGACATAATGAATACGATCTGGATCAATATTTTTACCGATTGTATGAGCAAGCTCAACTTCACTAGGTAAATTTAAACAGAAGGCACGAAATTCAGGCTCTAAGGTTTCATCTGTTATGATCGTTTCAATCAGCTTTAGCAAAGCAGAAGGGAGTGTTGCTTTTTCTTGTGTTTTATCTTGAATGCTGTGAATCAAAGCTTGCGTCATTAAATGATTAAGAGATTGCCAGCGATTGATGTGATTGTCATCATGTTGTGCAAGAAAAATAAGTTCTCTTTCATTGAATGGAGTGTGTAGAATGATTGGTGCTGAAAAGTCTCGCAGCAGTGATAAAACGGGTTTTTCACGCAGTCCCTTTAATGTAAACGTTTGGCTTTCCTTGGATAAAAGCATAACATTTGATTGAATATCTGTATCTGCTTCATAGGTGAGGTTTTCTCCGTTAGATCCTAACAAGCCAAATACGATAGGGATAAGCATAGGCTTTTTTGTATTTTGTTGTGGGGTTGCGGGAATATGTTGCTTTGTATGAATTGTTAAAACACCATCGCTATAATGACTATCGATTTCTACATTGGGTGTTCCTGCTTGTTCATACCATAGCATGAATTGGGAGAAGTCTTGACCAGACACTTCAGCAAAACAGGTAATAAAATCTTCAATTGTACAAGCTTGTCCATCATGACGTTGAAAATAAAGATCAGTGCCTTTACGAAACAGAGTAGGACCTAAAATAGTTCGTATCATGCGAACAACTTCAGCACCTTTTTCATAAACAGTTGTGGTGTAAAAATTATTAATTTGGCTATATTGACGAGGACGTACAGGATGCGCAAGAGGTCCTGCGTCTTCTGCAAATTGCGTCGCTTTTAATGCTTTTACATTTTCAATTCGCTGTAGGCTGCGTACATTTTGATCTGATGAAAATTCCTGATCACGATAAACAGTGAATCCTTCTTTTAAACAGAGTTGAAACCAATCGCGACAGGTAACACGATTACCGCTCCAATTATGGAAATATTCATGTGCAATGACACGTTCAACATTTCTATAATCCTGATCGGTTGCTGTTTCAGGATCGACAAGAACATATTTATCATTAAAAACGTTAAGGCCTTTGTTTTCCATTGCTCCCATGTTAAAGTCGGACACAGCAACAATATTGAAAACATCAAGATCATATTCGCGCCCAAAACATTGTTCATCCCAACGCATGGAACGTTTAAGAGCATCCATTGCATAGGTTGCGCGTTTGGTTTTTCCTTTTTCTACATAGATACCAAGCTCAATACGTCGTCCAGATACAGTTGTAAAATGGTCTTCTAACTTATCAAGATCTCCACCTACTAAAGCAAAGAGATAAGATGGTTTGGGATAAGGATCTTCCCAAATGGCAAAATGGCGATTATTCTCTAAAGTTCCTGTTTCCACCAGATTACCATTTGAAAGCAAGATTGGGATTGTTTGGGTATCTGCTTCAATTTTCACTCTATAGGTAGAAAGAACATCTGGGCGGTCGTAAAAATAAGTAATACGACGAAAACCTTCCGATTCGCATTGTGAGCAATAAACACCATTTGAAAGATAAAGCCCCATAAGTTGGCGGTTGCTTTCAGGATTCAGTTCCGTAACCAATTTCAATGTAAAAGGAGCCGGTGGTGGCGTTGTAATTTCTAAACGTGAAGGCGTCACTTTATAAGTGTTTGGGGCTAATATCTCATCATTAATAGAAACGGAAATTAAAGTAAGATCATCACCAGAAAGAACAAGAGGTGTTAATTCTTTTGTATCGTGACGGGATTCAATAGACAATATGACTGTAACATAGGTTTTTGTCGGTGCCAATTGGAAAGAAAGTTGTGTTTTAGGGATAACGTAAGGGGTTGGTTGGTAGTCTTCCAAACGATAAATAGATGTTATTGGCTGTTTCATAGTTTTTTCCCATTTTTATTTTAAGGGTTAAAGAAGGGTGTTTTAATTTTAGAAGCAAGATAGGATTAAAGAATTACAAAAGGCTGTCGAGGCGATTTTTTACTTCTAAGAAGTCTATCCATGTAAGCTTCTTTTGACTAGGGGTTCTAAGAAGGTAAGCTGGGTGGAAAGTTGGCATAACAGGTATTTTTATATTATCCTCGCTTTCATAGATATGCCATTTCCCTCTTGTTCGGATAATCCCATTTTGAGATCCAGTAAGAAACTGTGCAGCAACGCCTCCCAGTGCTATAAGAACACGAGGACGCGCTAAATAAATGTGCCGTTCAATAAAAGGGCGGCACAAGGCAACTTCTCTTGGTGTTGGTGTACGATTTCCTGGTGGACGCCAAGGAATAGTGTTGGCAATGTAAACATTATTTCTTGTTAAGCCAATTGATGCGAGGATTTTATTAAGCAACATCCCAGCTTTTCCCACAAAAGGAATTCCTTGTATATCCTCGTCTCGTCCTGGTGCTTCGCCTATAAGCATCAGGGGGCTTCCTGCTGTTCCATCTGAAAAACAGGTATTTTTTGCTGTCAATTTTAATGAACAGCCATTAAATGCAAGGAGAGCAGATTTTAATTCATCAAGTGTCTTTGCACTTTTTGCACTCTCTATAGCTGTGGATTCATTTTGTATAGTCCTAGAGTTATGCAGCTGATGATGATCTAATTTTACGGTTGGAGATGTTTTGGGAGATGCTTGTTGATTATGAGAAATGTTAACAACAGGCGTTAATTTTCTCTCTGAACAAGCAGACTGCTTAAAACGATCAATAGGAAAATCTGTCAGAACGACATCCGCACCACTTTCTTTATAAAAGTTTAAGAGTTCTTCATAGGAAATTGAGCAAGGCGTTTGATTTAACATTTTACTTTTTCTAATGATCTAGCGATTATAGATCAAACAAAATTATCCTTCAAGTTTTATTAAATGTATTCGCTAGCCATTAATGTATAAGAACGCTGATAGGATTCTCTCTTTTCACAAAAAAGGCAAATCGTAAAATGCGAGTGTTCGCGATTATATGCATCTTTAAATGTATAATTTGTTTAAATTGCGCTATTTCAACTTCAACTTTTTAAACAGACTAAACGCACTCATAATAAAAGAATTTTTTACTGAATGCAAGTGGTGTGATAATATTTTTTATCATTATATTCTATATTTAATACTTAATGAAAGTGAATTTTTTAGTATTTTATTTATAAAATTAAGTATAAATTTTATATTATTATATTTTTTTAATAACTTTTATTAAAAATATTAAATATATTAATTGAAATATATAAATATTACTTTTATATAAGAAAATACTAAGACGTTATAAACTATTTTTATAATGGGTTAAAAGCAATGTGTGGATATATGCTTTTGCTTTTTTTACAGCTGAAATGAGAGGTTCATTTAATGCTAAATGCGCTGCAATAGCGCTTGAGAGAATGCAACCTGTTCCTCGCATTGTTCCTTTTAAACGTGGAGTAGAGATATTTATGACTTCAGTTTTGTCAATGAAGCTATCAATTGCAAGAGGACCTTCTGCATGTCCCCCTTTTACTAAAATAGAGCGAGCTCCCAATGACAAAAGTTTTTTTGCTTGTTGTATTGCTTGCTTATCATGAGATGCCAATGGACTTTGGCTAAGAAGAGCGAGTTCTTCTCTATTCGGTGTTAAAAGATCAACATGAGGAAGCAGTTTATCGATCATAGTGTCGATGATTGTTTCCGTTATTAGTTTTCCTCCTGATGAAGCGACAAGTACAGGGTCCAAAATAACTGGAACATGGGGATAGTCTTTGAGTACGTTACAGATTGCTGCTATAATTGCTTTTGTCCCCGTCATACCGATTTTTATTGCGCTTATTGGATTTGCTTCTAGGGCAGCACGCATTTGCGCAGCGACGATGTCTCCACGCATTGGAATGATTTCGACAACGCGATTATCATCTTGTACGTTAACACAAGTAATTGCTAAATTTGCTTTTATTTGAAAATGCGCAGTGGTTTCTATATCACGAACAATACCAGCACCTCCTGTTGGATCAGTGCCCGCAACAATAAGAATGGAAGGTATCAACGCCATGTTTGTGTCACTTTTATCCACTGCTGTACACGTTCTTCAGGTTTTTTATGGAGGATAATATCAGTCACAACAGCAGCACTATTTGCTCCTGCTTTTAAAACACCAACTGCGCGTTCTGGTGTTAAACCACCAATACCCACCAAAGGTAAAGCACCAATCCGCTTTCTCCATTGTTTGATTTTCTCTAGTCCTTGCGGCATCCATTTCATTTTTTTTAAGATTGTCGGATAAATAGGACCAAGTGCAATATACTCAGGATTAGCAGAGAGTGCGGTATCCAATTCATATTCATCATGTGTACTAAGACCAACTTTTATACCACTTTTACGAATTGCGTGAAGATCAGCATTGCTCAGGTCTTCTTGTCCCAGATGAATAAAATTACACTTTTCATCAATTGCTATTTCCCAATGATCATTAATAATTAATTGTGCTCCCAATTTATTGCATATGTTTTTTGCACGCTTAATATGTTGACGGATTATTTGTTGATTTTCATGTTTCATACGCAATTGTACGAGCTTGATACCAAGAGGAAGCAAACGTTCAATCCAATCAGCGTTATCAACGATGAGGTAAAATGGATCCAGTTTCATGAAAATACCGCTTTTCCAATGATTGGTGTTGAAGGGACTGCTACATTGCGTGCTTCGATCATGCCAGCTTTATATCCCATACGTCCTGCTTGAACAGCTTTAGAAAATGCTTCAGCCATTAAGACAGGATCAGCTGCTTTAGCAACTGCGGTATTAAGCAGTACTGCATCATAACCTAGTTCCATCGCAATGGCGGCATGTGATGGGCGTCCAATGCCGGCATCAATAACAAGAGTAGCATCAGGAAGGTAAGCACGGATAGAACGCAATCCATCAGTATTATGAGGTCCTTTGGCAGAACCAATAGGAGCACACCAAGGCATAATAACACGGCAACCAATGTCGAAAAGTTTTTCAGCAACAATGAGATCATCCGTTGTATAGGCAAAAATTTTGAAACCTTCATTGTTTAAAATTTGAGCAGCTTCGATTAAGGAAAAAATATTTGGCTGTAAGGTGTCTGAATTACCGATAATTTCGAGTTTAATCCAAGCTGTTTTAAAAAGATCTCTTGCTAATTGCGCTGTGGTTACGGCTTCTTTAACAGTATAACAACCAGCAGTATTAGGAAGCACTGTTACCCCAAGATCTTGAAGAAATTGCCAAAATTGTCCGCCTTGTTTTCCTCCTGCAGTTTCACGGCGCAAGGAAACAGTTACAATTTCCGTATTCGATTTATGAATAGCATCACGAAGGATTGCTGGTGAAGGATATTGCGCTGTACCTAATAGAAGACGGGAAGAGAATTGTCGTCCATAAAGATTCAGCATAATTTTAGCCTCCTTGCATTGGGCTTAAAATTTCAATTTTATCTCCTTCATGCAAGACAAATTGGCTTCGTGCATCTATAGGAACAACTTCAGCGTTAACAGCAGTTGCAAGCCAATTCCCTTCATACCCCAATTCTTCAAGCAAGAGACCGAGAGTCATAACTTCTGTTTGGACTGTTTCACCATTAACAAATATTTGCATGCTTTATTCCAATGCCAATTTCATTGCTCGTTTTGCCATTTCTGGAGACAACAGAAAACCATGTCTATAAAATCCATTAATAGAAATAAAGTTACCATCTTTATGCACAGAAGGGAAGTTATTAGGATAACATGGACGAACACCAACGCCAGATTCAATAATTTCTGCTTCAGCAAAAGCAGGATGTAAAGTATAAGCCGCGTTGAGCAGTTCCATCATTGATCTTACAGAGATTGCACCATCAAAGTCACTTTCAATCATCGTTGCACCAATCATAAAAATATTATCTTGTCGAGGTACAATGTAAAGAGGAAACCGTGGGTGAAGAAGACGAATTGGACGCGAAATTTTAATATCGGTGCAGCGCACGAGAAGCATTTCACCGCGTACGCCCCGTATATTTTTATCTTTTCCTAAACGTGCTATTCCTGTCGCATCAATAACAATATCAAAATTTTTTTCAGCCTTCTCTACATCAACAAAACAGGCTCCATTGTTGAGAAGCTTTTCTTTTAAAGCCATAAGTGCTTTGCGAGGGTCAATATGGGCTTCATTTTCATAAAAGAGTGCACAGTTAAAACGTTCAGCAAGATCTGGTTCAAGATGAGCTATTTCTGTATTATCTATGGTTTTGTGATTATGCGTACGCACAGAAAATCGTTCAAGCTCTCCTCTATCTCGTGTAGGTGCAACCACTAAAGTGCCTTTTTGTATGACAAGGTTGGGGAGCGTTTTACGCCACCATTGTATAGCTTGTACACCAAGATCTTCAACAATTTGTTCTGCACTTTCTCTTTCACAGTAAGGTGCGAGCATTCCTCCTGCATACCAACTAGCACTTCCTATAGGTGAATGAGGGGGGGCTGATACAGTAACAGAAGCACCTTTTTGCTTTAACATAAAGGCAGCTGTTAAGCCGCCTACACCTGCACCTTTGATAAGAATGTTCTTCAACTATTTACTTTCTTTTTTTGAGGAGGAACAATTTCCATATAAAGGTCACCATTTTTCTGATATTTTTCGGCCATGGCGATCATACCTTCCCCTTTTGTTTTTCTTATTGCTGCTGCCTCACGAATATCATGGGAAATACGCATAGAACAGAATTTTGGTCCACACATGGAACAAAAATGCACCAATTTATGGGCTTCTTTAGGCATTGTCTCATCATGAAAGGCACAGGCTGTTTCTGGATCAAGAGAAAGGTTAAATTGATCATGCCATCTAAAATCAAATCGTGCACGCGAAAGAGCATTATCGCGCAATTGTGCTCTAGGTAAACCTTTAGCGAGGTCAGCGGCATGAGCAGCAATTTTATAAGTGATCACACCAGTTTTTACGTCATTCCTATCGGGGAGTCCTAGGTGTTCTTTAGGTGTTACATAACACAACATAGCAGTTCCAAACCATCCAATCATAGCGGCACCAATTGCTGATGTAATATGGTCATAACCAGGAGCAATGTCCGTTGTAAGAGGCCCCAAAGTATAAAAAGGCGCCTCATGACAAAGATCTAATTGTTGCTCCATATTTTCTTTAATTTTATGCATTGGGACATGCCCAGGACCTTCAATCATAACCTGTACATCTTTTTTCCAAGCAATTTTTGTCAATTCTCCCAAAGTTTTAAGCTCTGCAAATTGGGCTTCATCATTGGCATCGGCAATAGAGCCAGGGCGTAATCCATCTCCTAATGAAAGAGAGATATCATATGTTTTTGCAATATCACAAATTTCATCAAAATGTTCATAGAGAAAGCTTTCTTTGTGATGATGGAGACACCATTTTGCCATAATAGAACCGCCTCGTGAAACAATACCTGTTACACGATCAATGGTCATAGGAATAAATGATAATCTTAATCCTGCATGAATGGTAAAATAATCAACACCTTGCTCTGCTTGCTCAATAAGGGTATCACGGAAAATATCCCATGTTAAATTTTCGGCAATACCCTGTACTTTTTCGAGTGCTTGATAAAGAGGAACTGTTCCGATGGGCACAGGAGAATTTCGGATAATCCATTCACGAATATTGTGAATATTTCGTCCTGTAGAAAGATCCATAACTGTATCTGCTCCCCAGCGAATGGCCCAAACCATTTTATCAACTTCTTCTTCCATAGATGACGTTACTGCTGAATTGCCAATATTGGCATTAATTTTAACACGGAAATTACGCCCAATAATCATGGGTTCGCACTCTGGATGATTAATGTTTTGTGGAATAATGGCGCGTCCACAAGCAATTTCATTGCGAACAAATTCCGCAGTATAAATTTCTGGTATTGCTCCAGCAAATGTTTCATTTGATGGTACATTCTGCCGTTCTTTTACTACTAATCCTTCATTTTCTCGTATAGCTACATATTCCATTTCTTCGGTAATAATGCCTGCGCGTGCGTAAGCTATTTGTGTAATTGCTTTGCCATTTTTTGCTCGTAAAATAGAACGTTTTTGCTTAAAGGCTGGTGTAAGGTTTTTATCAGAAGTCAATCCATTATCTTCAGGTTTAACTAATCGTGCAGGATAAGTTTCAGTATCATCCCGCTTAGAGAGCCAAGGCAAGCTAATTGCTGGCAGGCCTTTTGTAATATCAATGATCATATCTTTATCTGTGTAGGGGCCAGAAGTATCGTAGACGTTTAAAGGTTTTTCACCACTGCCATCAGCCAGTGAAATTTCACGCAATGGTACGCGCACATCAGAAAAGAGAAGGCTCTGTTGATAAATTTTGCGTGAAGCGGGAAAGGGGCTACAACTGATTGATGGAGTATTTTTCTGCACAAACTTTTTCCTTATAGACACGGAGTTCAAAAATAGGTTACGATGTTAATGGAGATGTATTCAAATTATCAATCACGAGCATTCAGATGAATAGGGATAGTATTGCTTTGTAGCAAAGAAAACCCAATACAGCTCAAGAAAAGTTATTTTGAAAAACTGATACAATATCTATTCTAATATTTGCATGCCTCCTCCCACTTGAAGTATTTTTTTTAATACGAATATGGTTGGCTTAAATATCTATATTGTCAATCATAAAAATATATTTTAAACGATTTTGGTGTGTTTTTAAGAGTGAAAATAGATATTATGAAGTGATAAACTATGATATTGAAGCTTTTATAAACCAGAATAAAGTTAAAAACGGATTATCAGGGAAAAGTAGATAGTTTATGGCTCTGATTGAGATTTTTTTCATATTAAAATAATAACTCAGAATACCATAAGATCCTCTCATCATATATCTTTTCATATAAAAACACTTCCTTGCACGTCATAAGTGGGAGCGTATGGGGCAAAACACTTGAAGAAAGGAAGCCAAATGATATTTAATGAACATTCTAAGATGTGAGGCTGTCAAAACGTGGGGGACAACAAAATGTATGATGGATTCCACTTGTATCTTCAAAAGCTTAAAGCTGATGATCTATAATGGCTTGCTATTGTATCATTGACGTGCGCTGTCATAAAATGAAAGGAGTATATTTTGAGCAATATTTCTTAAAAAGTGCGTAATATGCAATATCATTATATTTTGTTTGGGGTACTTTATTCTTTATGAGGGGGATGTTCCCATTAAGAATGCGATAAACAAAAGCGTGAAACAATACCTAATCTTTATTATAAAAATAATATTGCCTTGAATTAAGAAGAACACCAATAATTGCAAGATGTTGTTTAGAATGATTTATTGTTCTTGCAAAAAAAATATACATATAATAATATATAGAGCGAGATGTGTTAACTGTGGGAGGGGAAAAGCTGGTTATGGGGCGTTTAAAAAACAAGGATATTGTTCATAAAAATTGGGGGAGAGGCTAGGTTATGCTTTTTAATTTTTTCCGGATCGGATACAACCTTCAAATTTTGTGAAGGTGTGTGATATTTAATATTTCAAGGTATTTTATTTCCAGTTTAATGAAAATGTGGAGCAAATGTCCATATTGAATATATTCTCTGTGATACATTTAGATTGAACAAAAGCTTATTCAAAAAAACATTGGTGCTAATCTTGTGACACAATTTCAGAAATCAATTGAATAAAATAGAACAAACTATCTGCATGTGAATAAAAACATAATGAAGCATGCAAAAAATTTGAAGCTAATTTTTAAAGTTTTAATACAAATGATAGCCAAAAGATAGAATTTCTTTGTTTAAAATATATGGTATAAAATATCGACGAGATAGATTTAAACTATTGAAAAAAATAAAAAAAGATAATGTTTAAGTCAGAAACTTTCTATGTGGATGATAAGTTATTACATTCAGTAATGGTTATATGAAATCCATAATAAGGAAAAATTTGAATAGTATTTATAAATTTTGCAACAAGATGCAAGATTTGAAAAATAATTATATAACAACAGCAAAGCAACAAAACAAGATATTAAGTAACATCAGATGAGGTGGTTACATTATACATTAGAAGAGAAAGCATTAATACTAATGTTATGAAAAGCGTCTGGTGAATTTAGGTTATAAAATTGGAAGGAGTGAAGAGAGATAAAATGCGTAAATAAGGATGGTGCAGTGGTTATGATGTACCAATAAACAGCGGCAGCACATTTTAGTGCACAGAACGAGAAGTTGTTAGAAAAACTATGAAAATAATGGGGGATTTAAAATGTCTAATATTTACGATTGGTCTCTAAAGGCTGATGAAAATGCTTATTCAGATAGTATCATTAATTGGGCAGAAGGACAGCCGCCTAGTTCTGTTAATGATAGTGCACGGGCGATGATGCAGCGCGTGCGCGAATATCTTGCAGATAATGGTGGATCTATTAATTCAAGCTTTATAGTAAATTTGGAAGATAAAACAACATTAATTACCTTAAAGACAGTTTCGCCTATAAAGAAATACAACAATGATATCGTCATACGTTTTAAAGCTTGTGGTGTAAATATTGGCGTGACAACAATAACTGTTAATAATATAGGAGAAAAGCTTATCTATAAAGCCACTGATGCGGGGATTATACCATTAGAAGGTGGAGAATTTCAAACAGATGGCATTTATGAAATGGTATACAATAATGGTGTTTTAATAAAAGAGCATGAGGGTTGGTATTTATTAAACCCTACACCACCAAAGATAGAAAGTTTCCCCTCTGGATTCATTGCAACATTTGCTATGCAAAATGTGCCAAATGGTTGGCTTTTATGTGATGGTAAGGCCTATAAGCGTGAAGATTATCCGCAGTTATTCGAGGCAATAGGTGATAAATGGGGAAAAGACAGCAATAAAACTTTTAAAGTTCCTGATTTTAGAGGCATGTTTTTACGCGGCTTTGATAATGGTCGGGGTTTAGATGGTGGTAGAAAGTTTGCAGATGAACAACAAGATAGCATAAAATCACATACGCATATTGGGAGTATTGAAAACGCAGGCGAGCATGCGCATAATTTTGAGTATCAAGGGGTAGGATGGCCTGTTGGTGATATTGGGAGACTCCCGAATCATTATACTTATAATACAACCCTGAAAGGGAGAACAGCTTCTGCTGGTGCACATACACACAAGGTAACTCTTTCCCATACGGGTGAGGCAGAAACGCGCCCTGTTAATACAACCGTTGTCTATGCTATAAAATCATGAGTATGTTTAAGTAATAATAGTCTATACACCTTGATAATTTTGTTAACGCGGAGCAATTCCGCGTTATTTTTTATGCATATGAAAAGGAAATCTATATTGTTAATAGGATACTTGAGAGAGTCAAAAAACAATTTAAAAATGATTGAAAGAAAGAGTTAAGGATATAATTTATTTTATAATTATATGATAACATAGGGAAAATATGTAAAAATCATTTAAACTGTACCGTGAAGTGATCTAGAGATACATTTTTTCATAAGGTGTTTTGATAGGGGGTAAGGTGATAAAATTATTCAACCTGAGGCATAAATAAAGTACAATATTTTAACGTTTTTTTGTGCAAAAACAGCATACCTCCGTATGAGTTAATTCATCTTATAAAGATATCTCTCACCTTGTTGTCGATTTCATTTCTTTGCATTGCCATGGTGGAGGCTTTATCTGTAAATGATAGTACTCCTTGAGTGGAATCATCATTATGCTTGTGAAGCAGAAGACAAACGCTATTTCTATACTCTCTCCTCATCCCTATATTCCGCATTGTTTTTGCATTAGGGGGCTTACAAAAAGCGTTATTGAGTTTATTTTAAAGTTTTTATTCAATAGTTTAATTCTTTGTGATATGCCAATAAACAATTTTTTAATAGAGAGAGAAAAGTAAAAAATATTAGTATAAATTAATATTTATTTATAAAAAAAGCTAAAGTATATGTGTTATAAAGAAGACATTACTATTAGAGCTATAAACAAATATTTTGTGGAGGGGAGAAAAGTACTTGATTTCTGTATGGTTCTTAGAAGATATAAATAATACACCCGTTATTATAACAAAGGCATTTGTACGCATTTCTTGAATCATTTTTATAAAGATAAAAGTGATAGAAAGAGTGGGAAAACGCATATTTATGTTGGATAAATTCGTATTATCTAACAGTTTGATAGCAAAACAAAACTTCACATGTTTTTAGTTACGTAAAATCTTGAAAGATTTTAAACTGGTAGTTTTTTCAAAAAATATCTTTAGGGTGCTTGGTCTTCTTTTTTAATGATAGATGACAAAAAGGAGTTCATATAAAAATAAAAAAGATTCTTGAATATTTGCGTGTTTTATTTTGCTATGGACTTTAGTTTTTAGATTGAAGCCGATAGCTTAGAGATCTAATTTCATAGGAGGATGCCGTTTGAGGGAGTATAAAAGGGATATCTTCTTTAGGTAATTCAGAAACGTTTAAAGAACAATGATAAACATTGCGGAGATTTTGTGTTGTCAACACATTAGTTGCATTTCCTTCGCAATAAATCTCACCTTCCTTGAGCAAGATCATGTTATCTGCATAATGTGCTGCGAGATTGAGGTCATGAAGAACAGCAAGAAGGCCGCCACCAGAATGAGCAAATTGTTTAGCAATATCCATAACGATGATTTGATGTTGAATATCGAGGCTAGCAATAGGTTCATCTAATATCATCCAGCGAGGAATCCCATTATGAACAGGTTTCCAGACTTGGCAAAGTACACGGGCAAGTTGTACTCTAGCTTGTTCTCCGCCTGATAATTGGTGATAATACAGGTTGCCATAATCAGAAAGGTCAACGCACTCTAAAGCTTTCTGGATAAGATTTTGCAATTCGGCTTTGGCAATGCTAAATTGGTTTACAGAAAGGCCAAGCCCTACAACTTCATGGACTAAGAATGGAAATACGAGCGTTGTTGATTGTGGTAGTACAGCGCGCATTTTTGCCATTACATGAGTTTTTGTTTGGCATACATTATAACCATTTAAGGTTATTTTTCCACTGTAAGGAATTTCACCACTCAGAGCTTTGATAAAAGTACTTTTTCCTGATCCATTAGGACCAATAATAATGGTAAAAGCACCACTTTTAGCTTGAAGATTAATGTGTTTAAGAATCTGCTTCTTTCCGCGCTGAACACAAATATTTGTCGCTTCAATCATGAAAAGTCTGTTCCTCGTTTGCATATAAGGATCCATAGAAAGAAAGGTGCACCAAAAAGTGCTGTTACAATCCCAATCGGCAATTCTGCGGGGGCAACAATTAAGCGTGCAAACATATCAGCAAAAATAAGTAATGCTGCTCCCAAGAGAGCAGAGCAAGGAATGAGATAGCGATGATCAGGACCTATGAGCTGACGTAAAATATGAGGAACAATAATACCAATAAAACCAATACCACCACTGACAGCAACAGCACTACCGCACATAAGAGCAACAAGGGGAATAGCAATATTTTTGACGCGTTGAATATGGAAACCAATATGGCCAGCAACAGCTTCTCCAAGAGCAAGGGCATTAAGTGCTCGTGATAAAAAGGGAGAGAAAAGAAGACCAATAACGATAAAAGGGAGAACGAGCCATACTTTCAACCATGTAGCGCCCGCAAGAGAGCCCAGACTCCAAAAAGTGATATCACGCAGTTGTTGGTCATTTGCGACAAAAATCAATGTTCCGACAACAGCACTGCTTAATGCACCAAGAGCAATACCAGCAAGCAGCATGGTTGCAATAGAGGTAAAGCTGTTATGCGTTGCTATTATGTAGAGAATAATCGTTGATAAAAGTCCACCAAAAAAAGCACCTATGATAACTTTATAAGGCTCTAGAAAAGGTGCAAAAGAAACAGGAAAAGCAATGCCGACAACAATTGCTAAGACTGCTCCAAGTCCAGCACCTGCTGATACACCTACAATTCCAGGATCTGCAAGAGGATTACGAAAAAGCCCTTGCATAAGAACACCGGAGACAGCTAAAGCTGCTCCAATCAATAATCCCAAGATAACACGGGTAAGCCTTATGTCGATGAGCACGAGGTAATCACGCGTTTTACTACTTACCGAAAAATCTTGTGTAAGCATCACATGGAGGAGATCAACGAAAGAAACCTTTGCTGCACCATTCAAGAGCCCACCAAAAATACTGAAAATAAGGAATATTATTAAGCTTAATAATAAAATCTTCCCCTGTTTTGAACGGTTTATTTTTTTACCTTCTTTTTCTTTAGGTAAATGCATCCTGGATGTACCGTCTACCATTTTTATCAGCTCTTACCGTTTTGATGTGCACCATAAAGTATCTCAATAAGTTCTCTTGATGCGTCTGCAGTACGTGGACCAAATCCCAAAAAATACATAGCATCCATCTGTTTTATGGCATGATTTTTCGCTGCAGTTGTTGCTTGAACTGCCGGTATGGCTAAAATCTTATCAATGCTGGTTGATCTTGCACCATGTTTTACAAGCAAAATAACATCAGGATCTGATTTCAATAATGCTTCGCCGTTGAGAAGTTTATATCCTTTATAATCGGTGATAGCATTGATAGCGCCTGAAAGTTTGATCATACTATCAGCTGCAGTACCTGTTCCAGATGCCATGACGCGTCCATTTTGCACAGAGAAAACAAAAAGAACACGCTTTGGTGTTGTTACTTTCGCCAAAAGCGCATCGTTGTCTAAAAAATTACGCTTCAATTTCTCAATTAACGCCGCGGCTTGCACTTCCCGATGAATGGCTTGACCAACGAGGCGAATCTTTTCTATCACATTTTCACGGGAGTAGTCTTCTGGTATGATCACCAGAGGTATCGATGTTTTTTTGAGAATATCAATTGTTGAAGCGGGACCACTTCCTTCAACAAGCAATATACCCTCTGGAGCAAGTGATAAAACCCCCTCAGGTGAAAGAGCACGCATATATCCAAGCACAGGAAGCTTGAGCGCTTCTTGTGGGTAGACGCTTGTACTATCACGGGCGACAAGTTGATCTTGGGCTCCCAATGCATAGACAATTTCTGTAAGTGCTCCGCCGATAGAAACAATTCGAGCATTTTCAGGAAAACGCGTTGCAGGTTCAGCAATTACTTGTTTAGAAAAACAAGTAAGAGAGAGCAGTAAACACATAAGAAAAAGGTTTGATAACCTATGTAAAAGAGATATGAACATGTCTAACCTTATCTTAGTTACTGCTGTTTTCTTGGCATGATGGCAAACTATTCAATAAAGAACGCCAATCTTCACGTTCTTTTTGACCCTCCTTGCGTACGCCAAAGAATTGAATAACCATCTCATCATCTTTATCGAAAACTTCAAGTGAACTGACATAACCATCACGGGTAGGTTTGCGAACATGCCATACTCTAGCAATTCCGGACGTGAGTAAATGAAGGTCAAATCTTGGATCAAGAACATTAAGCCAAGGTCCCATTTGCTTAATATTTTTTACAGTCCCACTAAAAATTTGAATACACCCTTTATTCCCAACAAAACACATGATTGGCAGTTCTTGTTGTGCGACTTGGTTAAGCATTATTTCAACAGCATTTACCTGTAATTCATCGGCAAATTCATTACCAACATATTTTACAGCATGATGTCGATTAATTTTAAATTCGGAAATAATTTTGTGAAGTTGGTGTACATCTGTCATTTTCCGCCAACGATCCCGAAAACTCTCAATATCCAATTCTGTTATGTCACATTGGGCTGGGAGAGAAACGGGAAGAATGTTAAGAACAGGAGACTGATCTTCAAGAAGGAGCTTTTCAACAAGTTTATTCCACTCTTCCATATTTGTCATATCTTTAGAATAGACCTTTAAAATAGCAACGCCATGTTGATCAAAGAATTGCAGACTTTTTGTAGGTTTTCCAAGAATAACGACATCATATTCAAAACCGAACTTCCATTGTTTTGTAAAAATACGCAAATCAATTTCACCAAGTGTGATAGGAATATGTTCGTTTTGAACAATTTTTTCAAAGCGTCCCGTTATTTCGTGAACAGCATATTCATTGCGAGTTAAGACCATGACGGTTCCAAGTCGAGGTGCATTTTTCAAGAGAGTAGCAACATCAGTTTGTAGCCTTTTTGCTTTTCCAATGGTACAATAAGCCGCAATAAGTTCCGCTTCAGATATACCAATCGAAACCGCAAAATCGCGGTTTCGCATTTCTTTTTTTTCTTCACGCAAACGAAGAATCATTTCAGCTGTATGTGCCATGAATTTACCTTATGTTACTTAACTCAAAAACTAACTTTCAAATTTTACAATTCCAAGGCAATAAATTAAATTCTTTTAAGAGTTCAATCTATCACAAAATAACACTCTATCGCCAACAGCTGAGCAATCAAAAAACGATAAAACAGAAAGAATTAAAACTTTTCTACTAAATCTTTGTAATTTTAAAGATGTTGAAAATAGAAACACAATAATTAATCCTTTTATCAATATGATTTTATTGACCGAATAATTAACAGAAGTGACTAAAACTTTTGTACAAACGACACCTTAAAGTTACGACCAGGCTGGCTATAATAATCTTTTGGTGTTGAACTTTTACCTGAAGGAAGTTCAGATACATTCCAATATTTTGTATTGAAAAGATTATAAACACCGGCTCTTAGAATAGGTCCCGTATCACCGAATGGTTTCCACCACCCTGTCATATCAACGACATGATATCCTGGATTTTTTTGGTAATCAGATTCTCCGGCTACTTTGTCACGTTTAGCCGCCAAAGTAAGGATAATATCGCTTCCCCAAACCTCTTTTGCATATCCTAATCCGATAACTGCTTTCAAAGGAGGAATTGAGTTAAGATACTCCTTTTTATCAAGATCTTTTCCTTGTGAATAAGCAAGAGCAACATTGCTATGAAAACCATTTTTAAGAACTAAATGGGCTTTTGTCTCAACACCAAAAATTTGCACGTGAAAACGATTCATGTAATGCCGACGCGCAAATCTAAATTCCTCTGATGGCCCTCTATTCTCAGTATCTATGAAATTCTTATATTGATTGAAAAAGGCATTGAAGGAACCGCCGAAATTTACATTTCCATACCGTAGACCAACATCATACCCATTGCTTGTTTCTGGTTGAAGATCAGGATTCCCTTTCACATAATAAGCAGAAGGTTTGATATAAGAGACGTAAAGTTCTGAAATACGTGGTGCACGAAAAGCCTGTGCCCATTGAGCATAAAGCGTTACTTGATTACGAACATCCCACTCCACACGTAATTTGGGAGAAAAACGTGAACCATTTCTTTCTGGAGGAAATTTGTCAGAAAGCAGAGCTTTCTCATAAGAAGACGTTTTCTGAGGGACATACTTATACCAATCATAACGAATTCCAGGTGTGATACGGAAATGGTTATCAGCAAAGCCAATTTCATCTTCGAAAACAAAACCCAAATTATAGCCATTTGTATCTGGTGAATCTGACCGATTAGCGGGTACAAAGAGGCACCCCCACGCATTTTCCGGCAAGTGACAATTATCTTTCCCGAACAAATAATGATGAAACTTAGATGACAAGACATTAGCGGCAAGCTTTAACGTATGATCTACAGTGCCAATATGAACTTTCTTGAGAGCATCAGCATTGAAACCATAATTGGTATTACGCAAGAAATTATCTCTCAAATAATCCCCTTTGGGGGCTGAAACACGAACGCCTGTCATAACGTAACGACTTGATTGCTTTTGCCAATAAAGCTGCCCATTAAACGCATCAAGAACTGCATCACCATTACCATTATAATTATAAGAAAGAGAAAAGCGCTCACGAAGTTTATTATCCTGCTCATAAACCGAACCTGGAGCGTATCTTTTAGACGAATTTAATTCATGTGTGTTACTATTATGACCAAAACGCTCTGCGGTAAAACCAAGGCGGTGATTATCACTCAAATATTGATGAATTTTAAAAAGCAAGTTATTTTTATCAAAGTGAGAAGGGTTTTTGCGCGTGCGTTCCTCATACCCTTCTACTGTTCCCATATTTTTGCGCTCATGACCTTCTACATAAGATCCTTGAAAAAGTAAAAATGTCCGGTAATTACGCACAGCAAAAGTTTGATCGATGCGCCAGCTGTTATCAACAGAATTATAACCACCTTTTATAAGGCTTCCCCAATTCTTTTCTTCCACGATCAGGTCTTCAGGATCAAGAGTACGCAACGCAATGATTCCCCCTAAGGCGCCAGAACCATAAAGACTAGAATCTGATCCTTGAATAGTATCAAACGTAGAAAGAGCATTGAAATCAAAAGTTGTGTTTCCACCTCCACCACGGAATATATCATTAAACCATGGAAGAGAAATACCATCCATTGTCGTAAGAACACGGTTTGCATCTAAACCCCGAATAACGAAACTGTTATTTTCTGAGTTATAGGATACGGAAGGATTAAGACGACTCACATCATAAACATCAGTTATTTGTCTTTCATCAATATTCTTGTTGGTCTTACGATCAGTCAGAATGGTTATTGAATTTGAAGCATCTTCTATTTTTTTTCCTTTAATAAGGATTGGTTTAAGTTCAGTGACAGCACTTCCATCTTTATTTTGTGCAAAAACAAATGAAGGTATACAGACCGATAATGCACTTAAAATTACACAGCTTTTATAGATATTTTTTCGTCTTATTTGCATAACACATCATAACCCTTTTAACCATCCCCTCTCTGTTTTGAAATTTTTTTAATACAAAAAGGCTGGACTCACTGATTAAAACTTGCCAGCCAAGTAGGAATGATTTTGACAACGGCACAAAATCATTAGAAGACCATATTAAACATGATAAAATCAGTCAAGAAAAAAGTTGCAATTTCAAAATAGCCTGTTTTAATGAGATTGAACACCAATATTAAGCTTAAAATAGTGGCAGAAGAAACGATGAATTTTGCAAATACGAAACAATTATTAACTCTTTGGATTGGTGCATTTATTGGGGCTTTCTTTTTGCATGTATTATTAGCAGCACAGTTTTATTTTCAAAGTACTGGTATAAGTAATGGTTTGCTCTCGTCGGAGATTATGCTGAATTTTGTGCAAGAAACTGTATATCCGGATGTTGATACAGATTTGCCAGATATTCATAGAGAGTCGGATATTAATACAGAGCAAGAAGTATTACAGTCTGATCTCTTAGAGCAGGAGTCAGAAGGATTGGAATCCGTGGATGAAGTTCAATCGGAAGAACCTCAGCATATAGTAGAACAAGATGACTTAAAGCCTTTGGAAGAACCCCTACCTCAAAAAGTGGAGCATAAAGCGTTTATCAAAAAAACAATACCGATGCCAAAGGCTGTAGTAAAGCGCTCCAATGCAAAGGCGGTACGTTCTTCTTCCATCAACAAGGGCGGCGGTACAGCAGGGCTTGAAGATATGTTGTTAATGGAGTGGTTAGCAAAGGTACAGTCACAATTAGAAAGGCAAAAAAATTATATTGTGGGACAGCGCACCAATCGTACAAAAGGAACGGTGAAGTTAGAATTTATGGTGCATGAGCAGGGGAGTATTTTTTCTAGTCGTGTAGCAGTCTCTGCTGGTGATCCGGAACTTGATCGATTAGCGATGGCAGCCCTTCAACGCGTTGGTTCTTTTCCACCACCACCACCATCAAAAGTGAATAAAACAATTAGAGTATCCCTAATATTTAGCTGATTTTTTATGCGGGGCGCTTTTCTTATAATATATTGATTTATAATGATTGTTTATAATTTTAATGAAAGTTCAAATATAATTTATTCGAATTTTTTTGATGTTGAATCAATCAAAACCATCTGCTTACTTATGATACAAGTTGAGGAGGAGCATGAATAAAAAACTTCTAAAAAGCAGTGAATATACTTCTTATGAGTGCTCTAAATGAAAGGGTTTTTGCAATATTGGGAGTTAAGGGGTGATAGAGCTATAGCTTTTATTAATTAAAGGTCTAATCGATTTTTATACCATTCGTGAGAGGATTTTCGTAAGTACTTTTCAGATACACCGTTGTGAAATGGACTTAGAAACATTAAAATAAAACAATAATATAAATAAGAAAAACATACTATTTGGGGATACTCTGTTTTGTGTGAAGGATGTGAGCTTATATGTAAAAATGAGAAAAAAAAGCAAAGCTTCATCTTCATCATTAAAAGATATTGACATATTTAAAAGTCGTAAAACCGAATGAAAAGGGAAGGGGCAGAAGAGAATTGTTTGCTTTAAGGATTTCTAACTCAATGTGTCTGTCTTTCTATTATCAGAAATAATCCAAACGATATATATAATAACGTGCTCTTATTTGGTATAGAAATGTTATAAGCAGGAAAAAATAGTCTTAAAAGATGCTGTTTCACAAGATTTGAATATTGACTAATAAGCAACAGTAAAAGGATGAGCTATTTGTTTCACTCTTCTCTTATATTTGTAATCTCTATGATATTGTCGTCTATGTTGAGAAGAAATGAATTATTTGTACTACCTGTTGATTTATAATGATAATTCATCATTTTGTATTTAAAATAAAAGACCCAAATAGCGGAGGGTTTTCTCATTTCGAATTTATTAATACTGAATCAATTAAAATTACTTTCTTATACGTCCTAAGAAAGTGGGTATGGTACTATTTAAAAAGGAATAAAAACACTTCTTATCAACGCTTTCAAATGCTATTTGGGAAGTTAAGGCATATTATTTCCGTCGACCAGAAAGCAAGTCGGTTTTTATATCTATTTTCCCAGTGAGTCTTGCTTTGTAGACACCATAATTTTCCATGACACGCATCACGTAATTACGTGTTTCTGTATAAGGAATACGTTCAATCCAATCAATGACGTTATCGAGAGATTGTCCTCGAGGATCGCCATAACGTTTTATCCATTCATTGACTCGACGGGGACCCGCATTATAGCCAATAAGAGTTAGTATATAGGATCCATTAAAACGTTCTAATTGTTCATTGAGAAAATGGGCACCTAATGTTGCATTATAATGAGCATCACTGCTAAATTTTTTAGGAGACCATGCGATTGAGTATTTTTTTGCCAGTGCTTTTGCTGTTGTAGGAAGCAATTGAAGTATACCTTGTGCACCTGCTTTTGATATGGCTGTTGGATTAAATTCGCTTTCTTGGCGTGCAATGGCATAGATAAGCGATTTTTCTTCTACAGAAATATTAGCAGAAGCTGGTATAGCTCCCAGAGGATGAGAGAGTGCACCGACATTTTTCCCCTGAAAAACAGCCATTTTTCCAATTTTGAGGCTGGTATAATAGTCTCCATTTTTTTCTGCCATAACAGCCAGAAGAGCTAATTCACCGGGGCTTTCTATTTTTTTTCCGAGCTCTCTATAAAAAATTTTAGCAAAATCAGCATAGCCGGCTGTTTCAAGACGTTGAATTGCTTTGATCGCTTTTCGTGCACTAAAATGTTGTCGCTCAGCGGTTGTTGGTTTGGGAAAGAAAACTTTAAGCTTTTTTTGGTTGAGTCGTGCAGCGGCTAATTGACCATAGTAAGTTGCACCAAAATGAGCTGCGCGATGAAAGTATTGCTGGGCATTTTGATGTTCTTCTAGCGTTTCTGCTGTTCGTCCCATCCAGTAATATCCACGTGATGCATAAAAAGGTAAAGAAGAGAGTTGAGGAATACGTGAAAAATGCTGCATTGCCAATTTAGGGTTATGAAGAAACCGTAGTGCATACCATCCTGCATGAAACTCAGCATCGACGGCTAATGCAGATGTTATACCAGTGTGCATTGCAACAAGTTGATAAGCAATTTTTGGTTTGTTTAAATCGAGCATTTCACGAGAAAGGGCGCGTTGTTCTTTCCACAATGAATGAGGGTTCATAAGGCGGAATGCATCTTTAGATGTTTTCATCATGAGTGCTGCTGCTGCATCATATTGCTCTGTTCGTCGAAGATGGCGTATTCGAGCAAACTGAAAAAGAGGATCTTTTTGCCATGATCTCTCTACAGCTTTTAATTTTTGTGTAGCTCTAGGATCATTTTTTTCAACGGCTACAAAAGCATTAAAAAGAGATTGAGCATGGGCTAATTTTGCAACGCGTGCTGCTGAATCAAAACGATGTGCATACAGCATAAACTGCATGCGTTTCAAATGATCAATAGGTTTTAATATAGCGTTTGCATTTTTAAGAACAAATACTTCTTCTTTTGCATTAAGCTGTGTTTTATGCCACCATGGCGCAATAACGTGTTGAGCACGAGTGGTTTGTCCCGTTGCGATAAGTGCTTTAGCGAAGAGAGCCATCCCTTGTGCTGTTTGGGGCGGGTGATGAGAAAATTTTTGGATGATTGCGCGTGTGACGTTGGTTTCGTTAAGAAAAGCACGTTCAGCATTGCGTTGCATCGTTTCTATACCTGGCCATCCTTTTAGCATGTTGATTGCATTAAATATTTCAGAACTGGGTATATTAGCTTGGTTTGACACCCCCAGCGCCCATGTCAAAATATGACGATCAAGGCTATGTTTTTCCATTGAATTACGAAGATTTATTGTTTTTGCAATATTGTTGTTTGCTAGTGCATCTAGCCCAGTTTTCAGTTGCTGAAGTGTAGCAGTATTGTGTGATGTCGTGTGTATCTGTTGAAGAGATTCTTGAGCTTCTTTTGCGGTAAAGGGAGTAGGGCGAACCAAAGGGATTGGTACGTTTCCTTGCAAAAGGGGTGTTTGCGCGTATGCACTTGAAAATAAAATTCTTATTGCCAGTATAAGTGCAGTAAAGGTTGATACGAAAAGAGAGGTGGAAAATACACGCATAGAGAAAAGACCTTGAGACCTTGCTTTTTGTAAAAACTTAAGGATTTATAGAACACAAGCATGAAAAACGCGTTAATATAGACGGCTTATTTTAAAGAAATGTTCAACATTTAAGGAGGGACATTTTCATCTTATGGGGGCTTTTTTTGAAATTCATCTTGCTTCAATGATAGAGCAAGATTATGCTCTATTTAAAATTTATAAAAGGCGATTATAAAAAAAATAAAAGCAAACATTATAGGGAGTTTATCATGCTCAAGGGAGCTATAACTGCGCTTATCACACCGTTTGATAACAAGGGCGCGATTGATGAGAAGGCGTTTTGTGATTTTGTTGAATGGCAGATCACACAAGGGATTAACGGTGTAAGCCCTGTTGGGACAACAGGTGAATCAGCAACGTTAAGTCATGAAGAACATAAGCGGATTATAGAATTGTGTGTTGAGCAGGTTGCAAAGCGTGTTCCTGTTGTTGCTGGAGCGGGATCAAATAGCACAAGTGAGGCCGTAGAGCTTGCACAATACGCGCAAAAAGCTGGTGCAGATGCAGTTTTGGTTGTCACTCCCTATTATAATAGACCAAATCAATCTGGTTTATACAAGCACTTTTCTTCCATTGCCAAAGCTGTTTCTATTCCAATTATAATTTATAATATTCCTGGTCGTTCTATTATCGATATGGCTGTAGAAACGATGAAAGACCTTTATCAAGATTTTAACAATATCATTGGTGTTAAGGATGCAACGAGCAGAATTGAGCGCGTTAGTGAACAAGGTGAAAAGTGTGGAAAAGATTTTGTGCAGCTTTCCGGTGATGATTGTACGGCGTTAGGTTTTAATGCACATGGAGGTATGGGGTGTATTTCAGTTTCCTCTAATGTTGCTCCAAAGCTTTGTGCAGAGCTTCAAGCCGCTTGTTTTCGTGGTGATTATAAAACAGCACGAGAATTAAATGATCGCTTGATGCCTCTTAATCGTGCTGTATTTATTGAACCTAGTCCAGCAGGTATTAAATATGCTGCTGCAAAATTAGGATTTTGTGGTGATACTGTGCGTTCTCCTATTGTTCCATTAACAGAAAGAACAAAGAAGATTATTGATGCAGCCCTCAGTCATGCTGGTCTTTTAAAAGCATAAAATGATATTGACAAAGCCATGAATAAAAAAAAGAACGCGCCCGTACGGAAAATAATTGCTGACAATCGTAAAGCACGTTTTAATTTTGAAATCCTTAATAATCTCGAGGCTGGTCTTGTCCTTCAGGGAGCGGAAGTGAAGTCCTTACGTTCTAATCATGCCAATATTGCTGAAAGCTATGCGAGTTTTGAGAATGGGGAATTATGGTTAGTAAACAGCTATATTCCTGAATATACGCAGGCTAATCGTTTTAATCATGAACCACGACGTTTGCGCAAATTATTACTTTCAAAACGTGAGATGGCACGTTTTTTTAATGCAACGTCTCGTGAAGGAATGACACTTGTTCCTCTCAAACTTTATTTTAATGAACGAGGGCGCGTTAAGTTGGAGATCGCTCTAGCGCGAGGGAAAAAGCTTCATGATAAGCGCGAAACGGAAAAAAAACGCGATTGGGGACGTGAAAAAGCAAGACTTTTAAAAAGGTATGGCTAATGGATGCGATCTAGATATTCTTTATTCATAGCGCTGTTTAAAACAGTTTTAGCATTGATCTAAGTATGTTTTTGCTGCTTGAAAGATTTGATGAAACATGGCGTCTGTCAAACGTCCAGTATTTGTATTATAACGAGAACAGTGATAGCTCGAAAAGATGCGTAATCTGCCGATGTTATTGATTTCGCCGTGTCCAAAAGGGTGAGCTAAAACTTTTGCATTAAGGGCACGTATCGTTGAATGGTGCGCAATGGTGCCTAAGGTAATAACGGCTTTAAGTTTGGGAAGATTTGTTAAAAGAGGTGAGAAGAAATAGCGGCACGTGTTAATTTCTGCACCGGTGGGTTTATTTTCTGGTGGAACACAACGAACAGAGTTAACAATTGCTGCATCAATAAGTTCAAGAGTATCGTCTGCTCTTTCTTCAAAGGTTCCTTGGGCAAAACCAAACTTTTTTAAAGTTGAATAAAGTAAGTGCCCAGCATAATCACCAGTAAATGGACGTCCAGTTCGATTTGCTCCGCGTAATCCAGGAGCAAGCCCAACAATAAGAAGGCGTGTTGTATCTGGCCCTTTATAAGGAAAGAATGGGCGCACCGGTGCGTTATACCAACTTGGTTCTTTTGCACGCCAGCCAGCGATAAATTGATGAAGCCTCGGACATAAATTGCAATTTTTGGGTGGTTCTGGGCACAGTGATGTTAATTGGCTATTCATGGTGTTAGGCATCAATCGTTTTTCTATTTTTTGAGTCTTTATAGCGTATATGACGGGTTATGTTTTGATAAACAATCTATAATGAATATAAATAAACTTTTTTAGAAGAAAGTTTAATATAAACTTATTGCTCATTATTGTGTAAAGAGAGGTCATTTTTCAGTAATTTATTCGATGAATAAGAGTGCGATACACATGACGTTCAAAGAAAAAAGTTCTCTCTTTAGATGAAGATATTATCATAAAAAGTATGTATAAGGCTGCTGTTATTGCAAAGGGTTTAAACAGCAGGTATTCCTTTTAAAAGGATAAGGACTCCAGACAAGTATTTTGTCAAGAAAGACCTCCCTTTGTTTGAAGTCAATCTATTGGAATGCTTTTAAAAGAAATTTTGATAACGAGCATGGATAGGTTATACATTTTTATAAATTTTCCAAGAATTTTTTTAAATAAGTTCTTTAATCAAAAAATATAAAAGTTTGTGTTGTTTTTCTTGTGTTTTATTTTGATTATTGTATATACTCCTTTATCCGCTATTATTTTTTTATTTGAGAAAGAGGCATAAATGGCCCGCGTAACGGTAGAAGATTGTATTGATAAAGTTGACAACCGCTTTGAATTGGTACTTTTAGCAGGTCATCGGGCGCGTCAGATTTCACAAGGAGCGCAGATTACGGTTGATCGTGATAATGATAAAAATCCAGTTGTTGCTTTGCGTGAAATAGCAGAAGAAACATTGTCGCCTGCTGATTTAAAGGAAGACCTTATTCATTCGCTGCAAAAGCATGTGGAAGTAGATGAGCCAGAAATGGCAAGTGGATTTATTACCCATTCAGGTGAAGCTGAAAGTGTTTTTAATACGTCGTCGCAAGAAGAAGGTACTTCATTTGATCATATGTCAGAAGAAGAGCTTTTAGCGGGTATTGAAGGTTTGGTTGTTCCAGAAAAAAGTGACGATTATTAATTGCAGCAATTTATGTTAGAGGGGTAAAGATACTTTGTCATGTGAGGAGCAATTATTTTTCGTGTCTTTTATTAATAGGACGTGTTCAATAAAGATTAGGGGTGTGAAAAGATAAAGGATATGCTCGTATGATGCGTCAGTGTGAGCTTGTTGGACGTGTTCAACGTTACAAGTCTGACGTAGATGAGGTTCTTTTAAACAGGGCCTATGATTATGCAATGAAAAAGCATGCACATCAAAAGCGTGCTTCGGGCGATCTTTATTTTTCTCATCCTTTAGAAGTTGCTGCTATTTTGACAGATATGCGGTTGGACGAGGCAACGATTGCTGTTGCTCTTTTGCATGATACAATTGAAGATACAAGCGCTACACGAGCAGAAATTGATCAGCTTTTTGGTTCTGAAATTGGCAAGTTGGTTGAAGGACTTACAAAACTTAATAAGCTTGATCTTGTATCAAAGAAAGCCGTACAGGCAGAAAATCTTCGTAAACTCCTTATTGCCATTTCTGATGATGTTCGTGTTCTTTTAGTCAAACTTGCTGATCGTCTTCATAATATGCGCACCCTTGGTGTTATGCGTGATGAGAAGCGCCGGCGAATTGCTGAGGAGACGATGGATATTTATGCGCCGCTTGCTGGTCGTATGGGTATGCAGGATATGCGCGAGGAATTAGAAGATCTCTCTTTCTTTTATTTAAATCCAGAAGGTTATCGTACGATTACCAATCGTCTTTCTGAGTTATCAAAACGCAATCGTGATTTGCTTTCCACAATTGAAAACGAGTTGACAAAACTTTTTTTCGAGCATGGCATTAAAGCGAATGTTAAAAGCCGTCAGAAAAAGTCGTATTCCGTCTTTCGCAAAATGGAAAGCAAGGCGCTCTCTTTTGAACAATTATCCGATATTTTTGGATTTCGTGTGATTGTTGAAACAGTGGATGATTGTTATCGCGCTCTTGGTGTTATTCATACGACTTGGCCAATGGTTCCAGGTCGTTTTAAAGATTATATTTCTATACCAAAGCAGAATGATTATCGTTCCATTCATACAACGATTGTGGGACCATCGCGACAACGTGTTGAATTGCAGATTAGAACTGCTGCTATGGATGAAATTGCTGAATATGGCGTTGCGGCACATTCTATTTATAAAGAGAAAGGTTCTAATTATTCGGCTTCGAGGTTATCAAATGAAACAAATGCGTATGCATGGTTGCGTCAAACGATACAATCTTTGTCTGATGGAGATAATCCAGAAGAGTTTTTAGAACATACAAAACTTGAGCTTTTTCAAGACCAAGTTTTTTGTTTTACGCCGAAAGGTCGATTAATTGCTTTTCCTAAAGGAGCTACGCCTATTGATTTTGCTTATGCCGTCCATACAGATATCGGTGATTCTTGTGTTGGTGTAAAAATCAATGGTCGTATTATGCCTTTAATGACCAAATTAAAAAATGGTGATGAGGTTGATATTATTCGCTCACACGCTCAAATTCCGCCAGCAGCATGGGAATTTCTTGTTGTCACGGGTAAAGCACGTTCAGCTATTCGACGAGCAAGTCGTGCAGCGGTACGTAAACAATATTCGGGTTTAGGATATCGTATTCTAGAGCGTTCATTTGAATATATGGGAAAGCAATTTTCAAAAGACCTTTTGAAGAAAGTTTTGCCACGTTTAGCACGTAAAGATGTAGAGGATGTATTGGCTGCTGTTGGGCGTGGAGAGCTGTTTTCCGCTGATGTGATTAAAGCGGTTTATCCTGATTATCAAGATCACCGTGTGGTACAAAAGTCATCTTTTAAGCCTGGGGAAGAAGGTTGGTTTAATATTGAAAATGCTCAAGGTATGATTTTTAAAGTTCCAGAAAATGAAAAGAATGGAATGGTCGAGAATCATCAATCTAAAGCCTTGCCTATTAGAGGAACCCGTGGAGATATACCCGTACGTTTTTCACCGGAAGGAGCAGTACCTGGAGATCGGATTGTTGGTATTATGCAGCCAGGAGCTGGGATCGTTATTTATCCAATCCAGTCTTCAGCTTTGATGGCGTATGATGATCAACCAGAACGATGGATTGATGTCCGCTGGGATATTGATGCCCAAATGAATGAACGTTTTCCTGCACGGATGAATATTTTAGTTGTAAATAGTCCTGGTTCTTTGGCTGAAATTACACAAATAATTTCTGCTAACGATGCCAATATCCAAAATTTATCTTTTATCCGTACAGCACCAGATTTTACAGAAATTATGATTGATTTGGAAGTGTGGGATTTAAAACATTTGAATCGTATTTTTTCTCAGTTAAAAAAGGCAGGTTCAGTAAGTACAGTACGGCGGGTTCATGGATAAAAAGAAAGATTTTGCAATGAATACACAAGATGTCATTGATATTTTTAAACAAGCAGATGCTATTCTAGAAGGGCATTTTATTTTAACATCGGGGCGCCATAGTGCGACTTATATGCAAAAAGCGAAAGTATTCATGCATGCTGACTTGACGGAAAAGTTATGTCGTGGATTGGCTGAAAAAATCAGAAAATCTATCGAGGGAAAAATTGACTATGTTGTTGGTCCCGCAATTGGCGGTCTTATTCCTTCCTATGAAACTTCACGTCACCTTGGTGTTCCTTCTCTTTGGGTAGAGCGTGTAAATGGCATCTTTGAATTGCGTCGTTTTGAAATCAAGAAGGGTGCACGGGTTGTTATTGTTGAAGATATTGTAACAACGGGTCTTTCCATTCGTGAGACTGTTGAAGCGCTTGTTGCAGCAGGAGCAGAGGTATTGGCCAGTGCATGTATCCTTGATCGTTCTGGTGGTAAGGTCAATGTTGGAGTTCCATTGATTGCGCTTGCTGAATACGAGATAACCTCTTATGCTAGTGATGCACTTCCTGCAGAGCTTTCTGTTCTTCCCGCGATTAAACCAGGCAGTCGAAATATTTAATTGTCGTTCTATTTTTTTTGTGCAAAAGCTTAAAAAGATTAATTTGGATGATATAGATTATTTCATCATCAAAAGATGTATATTGAGAGTGATATGCTTTTTCGTCGTCGAAAACCAATAGATTTTGTAACGCGTATTCGACTTTGGTTATGGCCACGTCGTTCATTTTCTCGCTCATTTTGCTACATACATAAACGTATTTTGCGTATATCAGCAACACCGCATGAAGTAGCATTAGGGGTTGCTGTTGGCGTTTTTTTAGCTTGTTCCCCTTTCTTTGGGCTGCATATTATTTTGGCAATATTTTTTTCTTGGCTTTTGCGTGCAAACTTTGCTGCCGCAATCATTGGGACAATTTTTTCTAATCCACTCACATTTTTATTGATTGTCATGGCTGATTATAAAGTAGGGTATTTTTGTTTATCACTTTTTAGCGATGTCAAAGAGATTTCTCTTTCGCAAATTCGTGCTCTATTTAATGGTTTGACATTGTCAAATCTCTCTCTCCTCTTTAAAGGCGCATGGGACACAATTATGAGTCCTATGATTTTAGGGGGAACTCTTTTAGGTATTGTTTTTGGTGGTTTATCTTATATAGGTGTTTACAGAGCAACGGTTCGTTTTAAACAAAAGCGATATCAAAAGATTATAAAAAAAAGGCGTTTAAAGAAGCGCTCATCGTAAGAAAGATCGGGTAATATCTTATGATTATTGGTCTTGGAAATGATCTGGTTGATATACGACGTATTGAGAAAATGTTGGTTCGTTATGGTGAGCGTTTTATCCAACGTATTTTTACGGATATTGAAAGGAATAGATCTGAAAATCTCAAAAAAAGCTCCTCTTCTTATGCAAAAAGATTTGCTGCTAAAGAAGCATGTGCTAAAGCCTTAGGAACGGGAATCGCTTGTGGTATCAATTGGAAAGACATGGGGGTCGTTAATTTGCCATCTGGTAAACCAATAATGCAATTAACAAATCGTGCGCAAATACAACTTCAAAAGTTATTACCTCCTCATCATGATGCAGTTATTCATCTTAGTATAACAGATGATTTTCCTTGGGCACAGGCATTTATTATTATCGAAGCACTTCCACGTGGATAGATGGCGTGAGAGATTGTGCTTTTGTTATTTGAATATTATGATGAAAAAAATTATATCTGTGATGAGAAGGCAGTTGGTGATGATCCAAAAAGATAAAGTGCATAAAAAAGAAAAAAAAGGTGGGCTTCGTGAATTTATTTCTGTTTTAATACAGGCTTTGCTTTTAGCAGCGTTTATTCGGACACTTTTTTTCCAGCCGTTTAGTATTCCTTCCGGTTCAATGCGTCCTACTTTGTTGGTGGGAGATTATCTGTTTGTTTCTAAGTATGCATATGGGTATTCTCGTTTTTCCATCCCCTTTTCTCCTCCTCTTTTTTCTGGACGGATTTGGGCATCTCAACCTCAACGTGGAGATGTGGTCGTTTTTCGCTTACCAAGTAATCCGAAGATTGATTATATAAAACGCGTTGTTGGGCTACCAGGTGATCGTATACAAGTCCGTCAAAGTGTCCTTTATATTAATGATGAGGCTGTTTCACGTCACTTTATGGGGGAGATTGATAATTCTGATATAACGGAAGTGAACTATCCTGTTGAGGTTTATCGCGAGACAATGCCTAACGGTGTCAGTTATGATACACTTGATTTAGCTTTCATCCCGAAAGTTGATGATACAGAAGTCTTTGAAGTTCCTCAGGGACATTACTTTATGATGGGGGATAACCGCGACAATTCAGATGATAGTCGTTTAGATGTAGGCTATGTTCCAGAAGAAAATCTTATTGGTCGCGCGAGCGTGATTTTCTTTTCTATCAGTAATGGTTCAAGTGCTTGGCAGATTTGGCGTTGGCCATTTGATGTGCGTTGGAAACGTTTGTTTTCTTTCATAAATACGGTTCATGATTTGCCGCTTATCAAGCAAGGAAACAACGATGAAACGTCTCATGATTGATCAGCTTTTCAAGCTGACGGGGCATCGTTTTAAAGATGAAGAGAGGTTAAAGAAGGCATTAACACACTCGAGTGTACAAGATTCGGAACAGGGGAATTATGAACGACTAGAGTTTCTAGGGGATCGGGTTTTAGGGCTTTTGATTGCAGAGATGCTGTATCAACTTTTTCCTCAGGCAAGTGAAGGTGAATTATCAGTCCGTTTAAATCATCTGGTCAATGCACAGACATGTGCTGATATTGCGCGTGAAATGAGACTTCCTGATATGATCCGTGTTGGTTTTGAGATGAAAAATTTTGAGGGGCGTCGACTTATCAATATGCATGCAGATGTCGTGGAAGCTTTGATTGCCGTAATATATCTCGATGGAGGATTGGAAAGTGTTCGCCCTTTTATTCAAAAATATTGGCAAAGTAGGGCAAAGAAAATGGATGCTGGTCGACGTGATGCCAAGACAGAATTACAGGAATGGGCGCATATCCAAGGCAATGCACAACCACATTATCAGGTTATAAAACGTTCAGGTCCAGATCACGATCCTGTTTTTATGGTAGAGGTCAGTATTTCTGGGTTTGCTTCAGAGATTGGGCAGGGAAGCTCCAAAAGATATGCTGAAAGAATGGCAGCTGAAAAAATTTTGCGACGAGAGGGTGTATGGAAAACAGTGGGAAAAAATAATCATGAGTGACGTTATGAAAACGCGTTCTGGGTTTGTTGTGCTTATTGGGATGCCTAATGCCGGTAAATCGACATTGGTTAATCAATTGGTTGGAACAAAGGTTTCAATTGTAACACATAAGGTACAAACAACACGAACTTTAATCCGCGGTATTGTCATTCATGATGATGTGCAAATTGTGTTGGTCGATACACCGGGTGTTTTTCGTCCCCATAAGCGCTTAGAACGAGCCATGGTCTCTGCTGCTTGGGGAGGGGCTAAGAGCGCTGATGTTCTGCTTGTTTTAATTGACGCTCAAAGTGGTCTTTCGGATGAAGTTGATATGATGTTAGATATTGTAAACAATATGAAACAAGAAAAAGTTCTTGTTCTTAATAAGGTTGATACAGTTGTTAAATCATCTCTTCTAGCGTTAACCACTAAAATAAATGAACGTGTAAAGTTTGCGCAAACATTTATGATTTCTGCTCTAAACGGTTCTGGTTGCAAGGATTTACTTCATGCGTTGAGTAACATGATGCAGGAAGGGCCATGGTATTATCCGGAAGATCAAATTTCTGATATGCCTATGCGTCATCTTGCTGCTGAAATTACGCGTGAAAAACTTTTTCTTCGTCTTCATGATGAACTTCCTTATTCCTCAACGGTTGAAACAGAAAACTGGGAAGAGCGTTCAGATGGTTCCGTTAAAATTAATCAAGTTATTTATGTCGAGCGTGAGAGTCAGAAAAAAATTGTCTTAGGAGCAAAAGGCGATACAATTAAAGCGATTGGTCAAGCAGCACGTAAAGAACTCATGGAAATTATGGATCAAAAGGTTCATCTTTTTCTCTTTGTGAAAGTGCGCGATAATTGGGATACCGATCCAGAACGTTATCGTGAAATGGGATTGGATTTTTTAAAATAAGATTTTTAAAAATAATTAAAGTAAAATGAAGTGGAAAGAACAAGCCGTTATACTTGGTACGCGCCAATATGGTGAAACAAGTGTTATTCTTGAGATTATGACACGTGAACATGGTCGTTATATGGGAGTGGTAAAAGGGGGGCGCTCGCGTCGCATGGCAGCTCTTCTTCAACCTGGAAATTTTGTGGAGGCTGAATGGTGGGCTCGTTTAGACGAACATTTGGGACTTTTTCGGCTTGAAGCTCTTGATTTACATGCGGCACGATTAATCTGTCTACCAGAAGCACTTTATGCTTTGCAATTGATAGCTTTTCATTTGCGGCTTCTTCCCGAACGTGATCCGCACCCCATTTTATATGATATTTTACACCTTTTTATGCAGAATTTTGATGAACCATTTGTAAATGCAGAATTGCTTGTACGTTTTGAAATGCGGCTTCTTGAAGAACTTGGTTTTGGTCTTGATTTATCTTGTTGTGCTGCAACAGGTCGTCAGGAAAGGCTTCATTACGTATCACCAAAATCTGGTCGGGCTGTCTGTGAAGAAGCAGGAGAACCTTGGAAAAAAAAGCTTCTTATTCTACCACAGTTTCTTGTACAAAGAATGACTCGTCCTGCTGATTTTAGTGATATAATAAATGGTTTTATACTGACGGGTTTTTTTCTTATGCGTCATGTCTGGGAGCCACGAGATATAAAGCAGCCGTCAGTGCGCATGAATTTGATACAATTGTTTGAGCGCCAATTTGGTGTACAGGCATTAATTTGTTGATCTGATGATAATTGAATGGGAAAATGAGAATTTTAAAGACAATTGCTGAAGTTCGCCAATATACTTCAGAGGAACGACGTTTAGGTTTTTCGATTGGTTTTGTTCCAACAATGGGGGCATTGCATGATGGTCATCTTGCATTAGTACAGTATGCAAGAGCAATGTGTGATCGCGTAGTGGTTTCTATTTTTATCAATCCAAAGCAATTTGGACCTCATGAAGATTTTTCTCAATATCCAAGAGATTTGAAGGGCGATTGTGCTTTGTTAAAAGAAGCAGGTGTTGAATGTGTTTTTGCTCCTTCTGTAGATGAAATGTGGCCACCAGGAAATGACACAATTGTACAAGTGAAAAAATTATCACGTATTTTGATGGGAAAATTACGTCCAGGGCACTTTTGTGGTGTAACAAGCGTTGTTGCTAAACTTTTTAACATTGTCCAACCAGATAAGGCTTTTTTTGGGGAAAAAGATTTTCAACAAATTTTAATTATTCGGCGTATGGTTGAAGATTTGGCTTTTCCTATTGAAATCGTTGGAGTTCCTATTCTACGGGAGTCAGATGGTGTAGCTTGTTCTTCACGCAATCAGCTTTTAACATTAGAAGATCGTAAAGCTGCCAAAATTCTTCCTGAAAGTGGAAAAGCTGCTGAAAAGCTTTACCATGAAGGTGAACGGTCGGTTGATAAATTATGCAAAACTGTTCATGATATTTTACAACAAGAAACGCGTGCAATCATTGAAGCGATAGATTTACGGGATATGGAAACTTTATGCGTGATTAGAGGAACATTGAATAAACCAGCAGTTTTACTTCTTACTGTCCGCTTTGGTGAGGTAAGGCTGATTGATCAATATATATTGCAAGAGAAGGGTGGAAAATGAGTGTACATAAAACCGTAAAGCGTATAACATCTTCCGAAATACGTGCAAGAAAGAGACAACAGCCAATTGTTTCTTTAACAGCTTATCAAGCTTATACTGCGCGGATTGCTGATCCATATTGCGATATCCTTTTGGTTGGTGATAGCGTTGGGATGGTTGTGTATGGGTTTGAGACAACGCTTCCTGTTAATTTAGATATGATGATTTTACACGGGAAAGCCGTGGTGCGTGGATCTCAAAAAGCTCTTGTGGTTATTGATATGCCTTTTGGTTCTTATGAAGAAAGTCCAGAACAAGCTTTTTTTAATGCATCGCGTATTCTTGCTCAAACGGGGTGTGGTGCAGTTAAGCTTGAAGGGGGGAGTTATATAGCAGAAACAATAGATTTTTTGTGTAAACGTGGCATTCCAGTGATGGGGCACATTGGTCTTACACCCCAGGCGGTGAATCGTTTTGGTGGCTTCAAAACACAAGGACGCAAGGAGAATGATTGGCAAAGAATTGAAGCAGATGGAGCAGCGATTGAAGAGGCAGGTGCTTTTGCTATTGTTTTAGAAGGGATTGTCGAACCTTTAGCGGTGAAACTGACAAATAAGCTTTCTATCCCTACGATCGGTATAGGGGCGTCTAATCAATGTGATGGACAAGTATTGGTTATGGAAGATATGTTGGGCTATGGTTCTCATGTGCCAAAATTTGTACGCCGTTATGGAGACCTTGAACAAGCCATGGAAACTGCAATAAAGAATTATGCAGAGGATGTCACATCTCGTGCTTTCCCAGCGGATAATGAAGTTTATAAACTAAAATAAACTTCAGTTTAAGATGAAAGGTTTGACAAGAGGACATTTGTTGTTTTGATAATAAATGTGCATTATTTAATATATTTTGTATACAATTTGAGCTGTGATTTTTCCATTTCTTGAATGGAGTCACGCCTCTCATGCAAAACAGAACGCCATTGGGTCGCTAATTCACGTGCTTTTTTAAAGAGAGCTTTCTTAAGGCACCCAATCCTATTTCGCGACGGCGTTCGTGAATAGTATAGTGGTAAGTCCCTTATGAAGTGTATAAAATTTATAGAGCACTCCCGTCTTTACGCTTCATAAGAGAGCAAGCCGGCATTATCACACACTTTGCCAATTTTCAATGCTGCGACAGCGCTTAGCACTTGAGATGGTTCATAAGAAGCATTTTAACTCTTTCTTTAAAAAATTTTACCCACACGCCAGCCGCGCTTGTGGTGTGCAAGAGAATGATTTTGATTGATTCAATATAAACAGATTTGAAATGAGTGAAGCTTACGATATTAGGAGCTCTCATTCAAAATGAAAAAACAATGAATTATTATTATAAGTCAGTGTGATGAGTCTGTAATGACAAGGAATCAACAATGCGAAGAGTCTATAATCTTTGGGCATCTAAGTCATTAAAGCGCGTTAAAAATGCGTTTTCAATGTGTTGTGTAGAATAGGGGGATAAATTAAGATCATCGGGTAGAATATTATTGGGAGAGCCAAAATAGCGAAGGGCTTCTTCTGTATTAAATCCAGCAAGCGTAATCGCTTCATAATAGGCAGCAATACGGTCGGCTTGTTTAATTTTTTTTAAAAGTTTTTGAGAAAGATCAACGGGAAGAGAAAAGCGCATGTGGATAGCATCTTGGATGCGCTTTTCAACGCGTTCATATTGTTTTCCTATGACAGCTTTAAAAGGGGAAATCATATCGCCGATGACATATTCTGGAGCATCATGAAGAAGGGTATAAAGACATTCGTTGCTTCCCGATTGTGGAAAAAGTTTTTGAAATATTTGTTCAACCAAAAGTGAATGTTGTGCAACAGAATAGGCATGCTCTCCTCGTGTTTGACCGTTCCAACGTGCTACGCGAGCAAGTCCATGGGCAATATCTTCAATTTCAACATCAAAAGGAGAAGGGTTGAGAAGATCAAGTCGCCTTCCAGAGAGCATTCTTTGCCAAGCGCGGGCTTCTCCATTTTTTAATAATTCAGCTTTAGCCATGCGTGTTTTCTATAGTATTTTCAGGAAAGGTAAAATTCATATTTTCAGCAATGCTTATAGTGACAGGAATGTTTTTTACAGTAAAGGGGATGTTATGATCCATAGCATCTTTGACGTGGTCAATACGCATTAAAGCAAGAGCCTCATTTTCTACACATGTTCCCAAGTAGCCAAGCACTTTTGTTCTTGCTTCAATGCTAGATTGAGGGGTTAATTTACACTGGCCTTTTACAATAAAAATACGGCGACGTGCTGCACGGCGGTGGTGCATTCGTGAAACAATTTCTTGTCCAATATAACATCCTTTATTGAATGCAAGTCCATTGATTTGATCGTAATTAATATCATGAGGAAAGACTTTGCCAATTTCATAGTCTTGATCACTTTCCGCAATTGCATAACGGATACGCAATTGATTCCATGTGTCATGATATTCTGAAGTCAAAAAAGGTTTTTTGCCATAGATTCGTATTATTTTTTCTTGTTGTGGGAAGCGTTTATCAACAAAACTTGAATCAAAATTTAAAGCATCTGATTCATTATTCAAAGAAACTGTAACAAGCTCTTGGAATGGTTGTGTAATTTCTACTTTTTTGCGCAGCTTATAGAGCAACAGACGCTTATGGAGCGTATCAGCTAAAGGCATTCTGATATCAATCAAGTAACCATCTTCTTTTTTTCCGATAAGAAAATCAGCAAGAACCTTTCCTTGTGGGGATAAAAGGGCTCCAGGGAAAAGTTCCTGTGGACTGATTTTTTTTACATCTGTCGTGATCAGGGATTGTAGAAAATCTGTTGCTTCTTCACCTGTAATTTGAATAAGCCCGCGGTTTTTTAAGCAAATGGCATTTTGTTTTTCAATCATGGTTCTTGCCTTTCTGCTCAAAGTTACATAATCGATAAGTGAGCAATATGTAAGGAGCGTGGTTATGTTTAAAACATTTGATACAATTTTTAAAGGTGCAACACTTGTAAATCATGATGGAAGAAGCAAGCGTGATATTGGTGTTACAAATGGTCGTATTGCTGAAATAGGTAACCTTACATGTGCATCGGCTAGTGAGGTCATTGATTGTACGGGGCTTCATATTTTACCAGGAATTATTGATAGCCAAGTGCATTTTCGTGAGCCAGGAAATGAATATAAGGAGGATTTGGAAAGTGGCTCGTATTCTGCTGTTTTAGGGGGTGTTACGGCAGTTTTTGAAATGCCTAATACCAATCCATTGACAACATCAGAAGAAACATTAAGCGATAAGGTTCAACGTGCATTTCATCGAATGCATTGTGATTTTGCATTTTGGGTTGGAGGAACGCGTGAAAATGCTCATGAACTATCTGAATTAGAAAGACTTCCTGGTGCGGCTGGAATTAAAGTCTTTATGGGGTCCTCTACCGGTGATCTTTTGGTTGATGATGATGAAAGTGTACGCCTTATTTTGAAGAATACACGCCGTCGTGCGGCTTTTCATTCTGAAGATGAGGCGAGGCTCAAAGAGCGTAAAATATTGCGTATTGAAGGGGATGCATCGTCACATCCGATTTGGCGTGATGAAGTTGCGGCATTAAAATGTACGCAGCGTTTGGTAAAAATTGCTCATGAGACGAAGGCTCGGATTCATGTGTTACATCTTTCGACAGAAGAAGAAATTGATTTTCTAAAAAAACATAAGGATGTTGCAACAATTGAAGTGACACAACATCATTTGACTCTCACGGCTGATGATTATAAGAAGTTTGGTACATTAATTCAGATGAATCCGCCTATTCGTGAGCCGCGCCACCGTGAAGCTCTTTGGTACGGTGTTCAACAAGGAATTATTGATGTCTTAGGTTCAGATCATGCGCCTCATACTCTTGAAGAAAAACTTCAACCTTATCCCTCTTCACCTTCAGGTATGACAGGCGTGCAAACAACAGCAGCAATTATGTTGACACATGTGAATGCAGGAAAAATATCTCTTGAACGTTTTGTTGATCTCACTTCACATGGCCCTAGTCGTATTTTTGGTATAAGTTGTAAAGGGCGCATTGCTGTTGGGTACGATGCTGATTTAACCATTGTTGATCTTAAGCGAGAAGAAATTATTACGAATAGCTTAATTGGTTCGCGTACCGGTTGGACACCTTATGATGGTCAAAAAGTTAAAGGTTGGCCTGTTGGGACTATTATCCGTGGTATGCGCGTTATGTGGGAAGGTGAAATTGTCACACCTTCACAAGGAGAGCCTGTTAAATTTATGGAAACTTTGGTGTAAAAAAATTAAAATTATAAGTATGCCGTAAAATACCATCTTTTAGAGTGGTGATATAGGGTATGTCAGCCTCTTTGGCACATAAGTGTTTTTTTTATGCGTGGTGAATATTTTTAGGCTTGTTTTTAGAAACTATGAAGCAAAAGTGGGAAGCCAAGAGGAACCTTATTCAACAAGAACCTAGATTATTTACAGAGCAAATTTAGTTAAAAATCTTTGTCCTTTGAGGTGTGGGGAGGAAGCCAAAGAACGGTTTTATATGGGGAAAAAGGCGCATATGAATAAAAGCGTATCAAGACATTATTCTTTAAACGTCTCTCTATTTTCAGAGCTGGTTTATTGCTCCCCGCATTTGTGAAAGGAGTATCATTGATATCGCTAAAATTGAGAGAGCTACTTTTTGTATAGATTAATTATTTATAATGCATGAGGAGGTTTTCAGATAAAATTCTTCCTTCCTCAATGTATTTTTGATTGGCTTCAATGGCTGCTTGTGTACAATGATGATAATTTTCTGAGAAAGCACGATATGCTTCATTAAACGCTTCATAAAAATAAGCACGTCTTTGTGGAATGGGGTGTTCTGCTTCAATCAGTGCATTCATATAGTCATACCATTGGTTTGTTGGAGGCTCGCAAAGATTTTGGAGAGAATGCAATGATCCCAAAATTTCTGCTAGTCGGAGTAATTTTTTTTCATAAGGTGGAGATTGTTGTGCAAAGGCTGGCATTGAAATGACAAGAAATATTAAAATAATGATGTTTATCAATCTATTATGCATTATTTTTATTGCTTTCTTTGAATAAAACTCTGTAAAGATAAAATAATTTTGTCATGAGAACGGTGTAAAAAATAAAGTTAATTGCTACATTATTCTCAATTATTGATTATAAAATATAGGGCGTAAGAGGCAGTAAGGAACCCATTGTGGAATATTGAAAATACTGACGAAGCTTTGTGTGGTTAAAAATTTAAGATTTTCTGCCTCCAAGCTATCTATTTTTCACATAGATTTATATTGTATTGCCTATAGATTTTTTTCTAAGCTCATTTTCTTTAAGGAGGGAAAGCATCTCTAATGATAGAACGCTTTTGTCCAATCAAATAAAATAGATTGTTTTTATGATAAACGATGAATACAGCCGTAAATACAATGGGAAAATGGTAAGAAGAATTTACTATAAGATACAAGTTTTTAGCTTAAACCGCGTAATACAATGATTTGAGATAAGATACATCTAAAAGGATCGGTGCATAATATCGTCCATGGAGTCAATAAATGAAAGAGTTGCGATTTTATAATACGCTAACACGTAAAAAAGAAAAATTTACACCAATAGATGCGACAAGAGTACGTCTTTATGTTTGTGGACCGACAATTTATGATTATGCGCATATAGGAAATGCACGTCCTGTTATTGTTTTTGATATTTTATTTCGCTTATTGCGTCATGTTTATGGCAATGAGCATGTTCTATATGCGCGTAATATTACAGATGTCGATGATAAAATTAATGCACGAGCAGCTAGCGAATATCCAAACGTATCATTGAATGAGGCTATTCGTCACTTAACAGAACGTACATATTCTCAGTTTCAACAAGATACCATAGCACTTGGTTGTCTGTTGCCAACCAGTCAGCCACGCGCCACTGAGCATTTAGAGGAGATGCGCTCTTTAATTGAAAGGTTGCTTGAAAAGGGGCACGCTTATGAAGCGGAAAATCATATATTATTTTCTGTAAGTAGCATAAAAAATCCTCCCCATTATGGGGCATTTGCAAATCGTTCTTTAGATGAAATGAGGGCGGGGGCGCGTATCGATGTTGCTGCTTATAAAAGGGAAGAGATGGATTTTGTTTTGTGGAAGCCTTCTGTGGAAGGAGAACCAGGTTGGGAATCACCGGGCGGAATTCCTGTTTTAGGTCGTCCAGGTTGGCATATTGAATGTTCTGCAATGTCAATGGCAAAGTTATTAGCGCCCTATGGCGGTGGTTTAACCTGTGATGATCCGACCGCCAATGTTTTTGATATCCATGGTGGTGGAATTGATTTAATTTTTCCTCATCATGAAAATGAGATTGCACAAAGTTGTTCAGCTTTTGGGACGGAGCGAATGGCTAATTTTTGGATGCATAATGGTTTTTTACAAGTTGAAGGCAAAAAGATGTCGAAAAGCTTTGGCAATTTCATAACTATTCGTTCTATTTTAGAGAATAATTTGGGGGAGTTTAATGGTATTTTAACCGATGAAATGAAGCAAAATTGGGCTGGTTTGTCTGCGCGTTTTTCGATGTTGCAAACGCATTATCGTGAACCATTAAATTGGACAGCACAGCGTTTAATACAATCGAGCAGCGAACTGTATCGTTGGTATGAATGGCTTCGCAGCAAAAAGAGTGAGATGAAAAACAATGAAGCAATTGATGATACTTTGATAGATGCACTTAGTGATGATCTTAATACTCCAAAAGCACTGACTCTTTTGCGAAAATTTTATAAAGAAGGAAATGCTTTGGCTCTTCTGAATGGGATGAATTTATTAGGACTGTTAAGACAAGAATGGATTAAAGAAATAGATTGCCCATTATTTATGAGAAAAACTTTCCTTGATACAAAATTTATTGATCAGCGCATTGCCGAAAGACTAAGACTTATCCATAATAAAGAGTGGGAAGCTGCGGATACAATTCGTGATGAGCTTGCAGCTGAGGGGGTTCTTTTAAAAGACAGTAAGGATCCGCAGAGTGGTGAGCGCATAACTGTGTGGGAAATAAAACGATTTTAATTTCTCTATTCCAGCAGCTTCATAAAAAAGGAGAATATGATGGAATTTTTATATCATTATGGATATATCGCGCTTAAACTGGCTGTAGGTCTTGTTGCCTTCTTATTTATTTTAAGAACGACGGGGCGGGGGAGTCTTAGTCAGATGACACCAGTTGATTTGGTCAGTAATTTTGTCATGGGAGGTATTATTGGAGGAGTTATTTATAATCAGAATATTAGTAGCATTCAATTATTGCTTGTTTTATTCATCTGGCAAACCTTGATTACATCTTTTAATTTTATTGCACGCTATTCAGTTTTTTTTCGTCGTCTTATTGCAGGGCGGAATGTCACATTAGTTTTAGATGGAGTTTTCCAAATGGATAAGATTAAGAGCTTAGGGATCAATATTAATGATCTCATTACGATGTTACGTCTTAAAGGGTGTCACTTACATGAAGCTGCTTTTGTTCGTTTGGAAACCAATGGTGATTTCACTGTCATTAAAAAGGAAGAGGGAAAGAAATCGACGATTTTAATAGAAAATGGTGAAGTTATTGATGAGGGACTTAAAGAGATTGGTAAAACAAAAAAGTGGCTTCAGGCAGAATTGAAAAAAAACATGTAAAAGTTGAAAGTTTATTCGCAGCAGAGTGGTATGAAAATATAGATCAAAATAATAAATTATATAGTGGATTATTTCTTGTTCCTTTTTCAAAAACAGTCTAACTTCAAAAAACGGGTAGGTATAGCTTATTGGAAGCTCCGTAATGAAGAGATGAATCTATAAACAACCACAGAGGGTATTTTGCCTGTTTGTGCGGATGATAGAGAAGTAAGGACTTTATGAAACGCAATAAAATGACAAAAACTGTATCATCAGATACAGGGAGAACTCTGCACACACTTTACAATTTATGGCCCTATATGTGGCCAGTAGGTCGGCGTGATCTAAAAATGCGTGTGTTGTGGGCAATATTTTATCTTGTTTTGGCTAAGCTCGTTCTCATATCTGTACCGTATTTCTTTAAATATTCTACGAATGTGCTTGATTCAAGCTTTCAGCCACCTAAATGGTTCCCATCCAGTTGGATTATTCCCATCATGCTCGTTTTGGCATACAATGTCGCGCGTATTATGCAGGCTGGATTAAATCAATTACGCGATTCTCTGTTTGCCACTGTTGGTCAATACGCTGTTCGTCAATTAGCTTATAAAACCTTTGTACATATGCATGAGTTATCTTTGCGATTTCATTTGGAACGCCGAACAGGTGGGCTTTCTCGTGTGATTGAGCGTGGAACAAAAGGAATTGAAGCGATCGTAAGATTTTCAATTCTTAGTACAGTACCAACAGTTTTAGAATTTATATTAACGGCACTGGTATTTTACATAAGTTATGGGTGGCATTATCTTCTCATCGTTGTTGCAACAGTTGGATTATATATCGTGTTTACCATTAAGGCGAGTGATTGGCGTATTCGCATTCGGCAAAAAATGAATACAGCGGATACTGAGGCGAATACTCGCGCTGTTGATTCTCTTTTGAATTTTGAAACGGTCAAATATTTTGGTAATGAAACTCTAGAAGCCGATCGATTTGATGCTTCTATGGTAGGTTATGAAAAAGCCGCAACAAAGATTTGGACATCGTTAAGCTGGCTTAATTTTGGTCAGACTCTTATCTTTGGTATTGGAATGACGATCATGATGCTGATGTCAGCTTATGAAGTTTTTTATAAGACACAAACTTTAGGAGATTTTGTTTTTATTAATGCGCTTTTAATGCAACTTTCCATTCCACTAAATTTTATTGGTTCAATGTATCGTGATATTCGACAAGGTTTAACGGATATTGAAGCAATGTTTGATCTTTTAGATGTTCAGAAAGAGATCGTTGATAAATCGGATGCTAAACCGTTAGAGATAAGCGATGGGACCATTTGTTTTCATCAGGTAAAGTTTTCCTATGATTCGAGACGTCAGATTCTCAGAGATATTGATTTTGAAGTTCCTGGAGGAAAAACAGTCGCTATTGTCGGTCCATCGGGTGCCGGTAAATCTACTATTTCTCGGTTGCTTTTTCGGTTTTATGATGTTGATGCAGGCTCTATCACAATTGATGGGCAGGATATTCGTGACGTAACACAAAAGAGTTTGCGTGAAGCGATTGGCATGGTCCCACAAGATACGGTGTTATTTAATGATACAATTGCCTATAATATTTGCTATGGGCGTCCAAGTGCTACAGATGAAGAGATGCGCAAAGCTGCTGAAATGGCACAAATATCAAAATTTATTGAAATTTTACCGGAAGGTTTTCAGTCTATGGTAGGAGAGCGAGGTCTCAAATTATCAGGTGGTGAAAAACAACGCGTGGCTATTGCGCGGACACTTTTAAAAGCTCCTCCACTTCTTATTCTAGATGAAGCAACGGCGGCTCTTGATACGGCGACGGAACAGGAAATTCAACAAGCATTGGATATTGTAAGCCGTGGACGTACAACATTGATTATTGCTCACCGTCTTTCTACTGTTATCAATGCGGATGAAATTTTAGTTCTTAAAAGTGGTCGTATTATTGAAAATGGGACGCATACAGAGCTTTTACGCAAGAAAGGTCTTTATGCTTCAATGTGGAATAAGCAGCTTGAAGCATCGCAAGCGGAAGAAAAATTACGTAAAATGCGTGAAGAAGATGAGACGAGTGTTGTTAATCGTAAAAAATAAATAGAGCAAAATGTAATCTATATCTTTATATGGAGTGATTGATTAAATACATAAAAAGACACAAGAGGAACAAAAAGCTTTGTTGCTTGTTTAAGTTTACGATGAATAGGAAATTATATGAGTATTCTGCAATCTTTCCATAATAGCTTTGTACCGGTTCATAAAGAAGGTTATCCTTTTATTGTAGCGTTTTTTGTTATTTCGCTCATTCTTGGTTGGATATGGAGTCCGTTGTTTTGGTTTGGTCTCGTTCTCACGGTGTGGTGTGTATACTTTTTCCGTGATCCAGATCGTGTGATCCCTTTGAATTCAAATTGGGTTATGTCGCCTGCAGATGGGCGTATTTCATTTGTGGAATCATGTGTTCCACCTGAAGAATTAGGATTAGGGAAAGATGAAATGATCCGTATTTCCATTTTTATGGATGTTTTTTCATGCCATATTAATCGTATTCCTATCAGTGGTACAGTAGAGTCTATCGTTTATCATCCAGGTCGATTTACCAATGCTGACTTTGATAAAGCTAGTCAGTTTAATGAGCGTAATGGGGTGGTAATTGATAGCAAACATGGTAAAATTGGTGTCGTACAAATAGCGGGGATGGTTGCACGCCGGATTGTTTGCTGGTCAAAAGAAAACGATGCCGTTATGACTGGTGAGCGATTTGGATTGATTCGTTTTGGTTCTCGCCTTGATATTTATATACCAACTGAAATGAAAGTGCGTGTTGCAGTTGGACAGACAGCAATTGCTGGAGAAACAGTTTTGGGTTCTTTTGATGATAAGAGTGCCACAACGGACTTCAGATACGATTAGGATTCACAATGAAAAATTTTTCGCCATTTTCTTCATTCAATCCTGAGGGGCAGCATGATGAAGGTGCAAATCGGCGGCGTTCACCTACATCGATGCGGTATGTCATTCCCAATATCATTACTATTTTAGCAATTTGTGCAGGGATGAGCAGCATTCGTTTGGCTTTTGAACATCGCTATGAAGCTGCTATTTTAATGGTGCTTTTGGCCGCAGTTTTAGATGGTGCTGATGGTCGCATTGCCCGTTTAATAGATGGTAGTTCATCTTTTGGGGCACAGATGGATTCTCTTGCTGATGTTATAAATTTTGGTGTTACCCCTGCACTCATTGTTTATTCTTTTATCTTGAATCAAGCAAATCACATTGGTTGGGTTGCTGCCCTTGTTTATTGTGTTGCTTGTTGTTTGCGATTAGCACGTTTTAATGTGATGTTGGATAACCCCAATATACCTAAGTGGCAGAGAAGTTATTTTGTTGGTGTTCCAGCACCAGCAGGAGCATTATTACTTTTATTGCCTACCTATTTAGGCACTCTTGGTTTGGTCCCCAATTGGGGGTGGGCATTATTTTTTAGTCTTTATACTGTAATTATTGCTTTTCTTTTGATTAGTCGTTTACCGGTATGGAATGCAAAAACAATTGATCAAAATTTAAGGCGCGATATCGTTATACCGTGCATGTTGGTCATTGTTATTTATGTCGGTTTTCTTGCGACTTACACATGGGAAACTTTATTGATTACAGCTGTTAGCTATATGATTTTTCTCCCTTGTAGTTTTATCGCTTATAATAAACGTGCTACTTTAGAAGAGAAAAAGGCTGATGCTAAAGCTATCCAAGAATTATAAAGTGCTTCATTCTTCTGTCGAGAAGCACAGGAAAAAGAGAGAGTCGAACGATTTACTTCTCATATGATGATCAATCAGGTACGTGATAATCTACAAACCGATTTTTATGGACATTAAAGAGTTTTCCAGTTTCATTTAAATCAGGTGATAACAAATGGACTATCTTTTTTGCTACCTCTTGTGGTGAAGGGAGAGTTTGTGGATCTTCACCGGGCATAGCTTCAGCGCGCATGGCAGTGCGTGTGGCACCAGGGTTGACACAATTAATCTTAATAGGGGTTTGTTTGAGTTCTTCTGCCCAACAGCGGGCAATCACCTCTAAAGCCGCTTTAGAGGCTGCATAAGCTCCCCAGAAAGGGCGCGCAGCATGCGCAACGCTTGAGGATAACAGGATGGCTCGTCCAGCATCAGATTCACGTAATAAAGGCTCAACGGCTTTCATTAAGCGCCATTGGCTGAAAAGATTTATTTGAAAAACATCTTCAAATACCGTGTTTTCTATATGCGCTATTGGTGAGAGTGTTCCAAGAATTCCTGCGTTTGCAACGATAATATCAAGTTTTTTCCAGCGTTTGGCAATTGAGATAGCAAGGGTATCGATGTTTTCCATATGATGCAAGTCAAGGGGAACAAGGGTTGCATGAGCCCCTTTTTCTCGGATTTGATTATCTAATTCAGTAAGTCCACTGACTGTTCGTGCAAGAGCAATAATATGAGCGCCGCGTGCAGCAAGCTCGAGTGCTAAATAATAGCCAATCCCTCTTGATGCGCCAGTAACAAGTGCAACACGCCCATGGAGACTAAAGTCACGTTTTGTCATCATTAATCTCTTGTTTTAAGAACAAATGATTGATGAATTTTGGAGAGATTTTCTTGATCAACCAGATGCGTAGGATAATATCCAGTAAAATAATGGTCAGTAAATTGTGGGTCGGCGTTATTCCGTTTTTCCCCTGCTACAGCAAGATATAATCCATCCGTTGAAAGAAATTCTAATGAATCCGCTCCAATAAAATCACACATAGATTTTAAATCTGGATATTGATTTGCTAAAAGGTTTTCAGCTTTAGGTGTATCAATACCATAAAAGTCAGGATAAAAAATCATAGGGCTAGAAATGCGCATATGAACTTCTTTTGCTCCTGCATCGCGAAGCATTCGTACAATTTTAAGGGATGTTGTTCCACGTACAATAGAGTCATCAACCAGAATAACACGTTTTCCTTCAATCACAGGACGGTTTGCCGAATGTTTTAACTTGACGCCAAAAGCGCGAATTTGTTGTGTTGGTTCGATAAAAGTGCGGCCAACATAGTGATTACGAATAATACCAAGCTCGAAGGGAATTCCAATTTTTTGTGCATAGCCAATTGCAGCAGGCGTTCCTCCATCAGGAACAGGAACCACAACATCACCCTCACAAGGGGCTTCCTGTGCTAAACGGCTTCCCATATTTTTGCGTATTGTATAAACACTACGCCCTCCAACGATTGAGTCTGGGCGGGCAAAATAAACATATTCAAACAAGCAAAGTTTTTCTGGTTTTGTATTTTCTGGTTTTATAATTTTTTTCGTAATTTCCCCATTTTTTTGTATTTCACATATGATGATTTCTCCATTTTTAACATCACGGACATATTTTGCTCCAATAATATCAAGAGCACAAGTTTCAGAACAAAAGATAGGCTTACCATCAAGTTCCCCCATCACGAGAGGTCTAATTCCTGTTGGATCGCGTGCCGCAATAAGTTTTGTACGTGTGAGCGCTAACATAGCATACCCACCTTCTACTTGCCGAATCGCATCAACAAAACGATCAGAGGACGATTCATAACGTGAGCGGGCAATAAGATGGAGAAAAACTTCTGAATCCGACGTTGATTGACAGATAGCACCAGAAGCGATGAGTTCACGGCGTAATGTGAGACCATTGGTAAGATTACCATTATGCGCAATAGCAATACCTCCAACTTTCAATTCAGCAAAAAGGGGTTGAACATTGCGTAATGCCACTTCTCCAGTTGTTGAATAACGGGTATGTCCAATAGCACGATTTCCTGGTAAGCGTGCAAGTGTTGCAGGGTTTGTATAGTGATCTCCAACAAGACCTAAATGCTTTTCTTGATGAAATATTTTATTATGGTAAGAAACAATCCCAGCTGCTTCTTGCCCACGATGCTGAAGTGCGTGGAGTCCAAGAGCTGTTAATGTTGCGGCATCTTCATGCCCAAGAATACCAAAAACTCCACATTCTTCATGAAGGGTATCATCATCTAATGAAAATTCTTGACAGAAAACATCGCTTTTTATCATCATATTCTTTCAGTTGTGATATGGAGGAATCATTAATATCACATTTTACATCATTTAGTTCTCTTTCCTCATGAAAAACTATTCTCTATTTTTTGAAAATTATCTTTTCATGAGAGTGTTGCTCATACGTATGTTTATTGCTGTCTTTAAACAAATTTTCCGTCTTTTCGAGAACAGATCCAATATCTTTTGGGAGTATTTCCCAAACTTTTTGTCCCAATGAATCTAAAATAGGCCTTGTTTTTGCATTTTTTAACCAATTCGCTTGAAGCTCGGGTTTAATCAGTGCATTAAGCAGTAACATACCGATGACCATGATAAGTAAACCACGAAGTGCTCCAAAAATAAAACCAATAGTACGGTCAAGGATACCAATTCGACTATCAATAATAAAATCAGAGATCTTCATTGTAATAATTGAAGTAATAATGAGAACAATAATAAAAATTGTGACCAATGTTGTGATCAATGCAATCATTTTATTAGAGAGATATTGTTCAAAGAAAGGTAAGACAGGTTTGAATAAAAACAGTGTCGTAACAGCTGCAACTGCCCAAGAAATCAACGATAACACTTCACGTGAAAATCCTCGAAGCATAGCAAGAAAAGCGGACAACAGGATGATTACTACGACAATTCCATCAAGGATTGTTATGATCATTTGTTTGTTCCTTATACATAAAGTTATGTTCTTTTAAGTCTGTGTGCAAATATATTTTTTGTTCTTATAGCAAGGATCTTTTGTATTTTATAGAGTTTTTTCTATATTATCATATCTGTGGTGCAGATCATTTTTTACTTACGGTAAGAGTAGCAACGAGTTCGGGAAGATCGGAGAAAGTTTTTTGTTGAAAGTTGAGCGACTTCATCATTTCGGTTGTTGTTGTGGGGTGAAAGGCTCCTTGAAAGCCGAGTTTTTTTGCTTCATTGATGCGCTGTGCTGAATGTGCAACAGCGCGGGTAGCTCCTGAAAGACTAACTTCACCAAAATATACATAATCCGTTGGCAATGCGATATTGGCAAGAGAAGATACCAAAGCAGCGGCTACAGCTAAATCAGCAGCGGGTTCTGATATGCGATATCCACCTGCTACGTTCAGATAGACATCATGCTGTCCAAAACGAATGCCACAATGGGCTTCTAAAACGGCAAGAATCATAGAAAGGCGATTTCCATCCCATCCTACAACCGCACGTCTTGGTGTCCCAAGGGAAGAAGGAGCAACAAGCGCTTGAATTTCTACGAGTATCGGGCGAGTCCCTTCCATTCCTGCAAAAACAGCAGCGCCTGGTGCTTTTTCATTACGTTCCCCTAAAAATAATTCAGATGGATTTATCACTTCGCGTAATCCTTTATCAGACATTTCAAAGACACCAATTTCATCTGTTGGTCCGAAGCGATTTTTTACAGTTCTAAGAATGCGATAATGATGTCCTCCTTCACCCTCAAAATAGAGAACGCCATCAACCATATGTTCAACGACTCGAGGACCAGCAATTTGTCCATCTTTTGTAACATGCCCAACAAGAACAACGGCGGCTCCTGTTTTCTTGGCAAAGCGGATCATTGCCTGAGCACCGATACGTACTTGTGTGACAGTGCCAGGTGCTGAATCTGCTGTATCTGACCATAGGGTTTGAATCGAATCGATAATCACCATATCAAGGTTTTTATGTTCGCTTAAGGTTGCCAGAATATCTTCAACATTGGTTTCAGCAGCAAGTTTCACTTCTGTATTGTTAGCTTCAAGCCTTTGTGCGCGCAGACAAATTTGCGCAATAGCCTCTTCACCTGAAACATAGATGACATTATATCCTTTACGTGATAAAGCAGCGGCTGTTTGTGTCAGCAATGTTGATTTACCAATACCCGGATCACCTCCAACAAGGAGTGCTGATCCACGGACAAAGCCCCCACCGGTAACACGATCAAGTTCAGCAATGCCAGAATGAATACGTGGAGCATCTTCGATATTTCCAGAAAGAGATGTGAGTGTGACAATGCGTCCTTTACGAGCATTCTGCTTAGGACCACTTCCTATACCGCTATTTATAGTTTCTTCGATAAGGGAATTCCATTCCCCACAAGCGCTACATTTTCCTGCCCAACGAGAATGGATGGTTCCGCAATTTTGACAGATAAATTGAATACGATTACGCGCCATGTCGATTTAACCAATTTGCTCTGGAAGATAATCATTATCTTCCAGGTCACTGAATCGTGTGAAAGAAGACTGAAAGGCAAGTGGCACGATTCCTGTCGGTCCATGACGTTGTTTTGCAACAATAACATCAGCTTTTCCAAAAACTTTGTCCATTGTCTCTATCCATTTCATATGTTCAAGGCTACCGAACTTTGGTTCTTCATTTTTGAGGTAATATTCTTCACGATAGACAAATAAAACGATGTCGGCATCTTGCTCAATAGAACCAAATCCACCTAAATCTGAAAGTTTTGGGCGTTTATCTGTTCTGTTTTCAACTTGATGTGAAAGTTGTGAAAGAGCAATAATAGGGATATTTAATTCTTTCGCTAAAGCTTTTAATTCTGCAGTGATTTCTTGAATACGATATTCAGATGTGTATTTTAAATCACTTGTCATGAGTTGGATATAATCAATAATTAAGACATCCAAACCATGTTTTTGCTTGAGACGCCGAGCACGGGCAGCCAGTTGTGAAACTGATATTCCTCCAGTTTGATCAATATAAAGGGGTGCCTTTTGGAGCTGATTTACCGTACGAATAATTTTTGAAAATTGTTCATCTGAAATATGACCACGTCGAATATCAGAAGAAGAGACTTCCGTTTGTTCAGAAATAATACGTGTTGCAAGCTGCTCTGAGGACATTTCAAGTGAGAAGAACCCTACAACGCCGCCTTCATTTTCTTGGATATTACCATTATGATTATAAGCATTGGCAATATTAAAGGCAATATTGGTAGCAAGTGAAGTTTTCCCCATACCAGGGCGTCCCGCAAGGATAATTAAGTCGGATGGTTGTAATCCTCCCATTTTTTCATCAAGTGTTTGAATATGAGTCGCTATCCCTGATATTTGCGAAGAGCGCTTTTTTGCAGCACTTGCTATATCAACAACTCTTTTTATAGCTTCATCAAGACTGTCAAATCTACTATCGCAGTCTTCTTTTTTTTCTAGCATAATTATACACTTTCCTTTTGTTAGATATCAGTTTTTATGCAATTTTATATCAAGAATATTTTGCATGTTGTAGAATTTTCTCTGTGCTGTAGTATTTAAAACACTGCTTGTTTTTTATATTGCGGTAATTAGGGTAATTTTTCAGATAGATTAGAAAATATTTTTGTTAAAAGGTTAGAGGTTGTCCTATAAAGAGGAAAGTTTCTGATATTCTACATAATAGTCAGCCTTGCACAACAGCAGCAATTATTTTTGAATTTAAAAACAAGAAAATGAGTGTCTTGTGAGAAGGAGTTTTCTAAAAGAAGGAACAATATAGAAAGATTTAGATTAGCTATGGATTTTAATATATGTACCCCACTTACAACATTAAGAGATGTGTTATCATTTCATGCAAGAAGAATGTTATTAAATAGCAAATAACGGCGGCTAGAATCATTGAAAAATGATTCTTTGTAAGAAATTTCATTCTTGATAAGAACTACATTTTTTAATGAGAAGAATGGTTTCACAATTTTGACAGATAAATTGAATACGATTACGCGTCATGTTGATTTAACCAATTTGCTCTGGAAGATAATTACTATCGGCCAGATCACTAAAGCGTGTGAAGTCAGATTGAAAGGCAAGGGGAACGATTCCTGTCGGACCATGGCGCTGTTTTGCAATAATAACATCAGCTTTTCCAAAAGCTTTGTCCATTATTTCTAGCCATTTTTGATGTTCCAAAGTGTTTAGTTTTGGTTCTTCATTTTTGAGATAATATTCTTCGCGATAGACAAACAGAACGATATCGGCATCTTGCTCAATTGAACCAGATTCACGTAAATCTGAGAGCTGTGGACGTTTATCTGTTCTATTTTCTACTTGACGTGAAAGTTGAGAGAGAGCGATAATAGGAATATTTAATTCTTTCGCTAATGCTTTTAATCCTGTGGTAATTTCTGTGATCTCTTGAACACGATTTTCTGATGAACGCTTTGAACTGCTTGTCATGAGTTGGATATAGTCAATAAACAAGATATCTAAACCATGTTGCCGCTTGAGACGCCGCGCACGAGCCGCTAATTGCGTAATTGATATTCCCCCAGTTTGATCAATATAAAGGGGTGCCTTTTGTAGTTGGTTCACCGCACGAATAATTTTTGAAAATTGTTCATCTGAAATATTACCACGCCGAATATCAGAAGAAGAGACTTCTGTTTGTTCAGAAATAATACGGGTTGCAAGCTGTTCGGATGACATCTCAAGTGAGAAGAATCCCACAATGCCGCCTTCATTTTCTTGGATATTGGCATTACGATTATAAGCATTAGCAATATTAAAGGCAATATTGGTAGCCAGTGAGGTTTTACCCATACCAGGGCGGCCCGCAAGGATAATTAAGTCAGATGCTTGTAATCCTCCCATTTTTTCATCAAGTGTTTTAATATGGGTGGCTATCCCTGATAATTGTGAAGAGCGCTTTTTCGCAGCACTTGCCATATCGATAGCTTTTTTAATAGCCTCATTAAAATTTTCAAATCCACCTCCATATTTCCCTTTTTCTGCTAGCTCAAATAACTGATTTTCAACAGTTTCAATTTGTTGGGTAGGCGTGAGTTCTACAGGAGCATCAAAGGCTGTATTGACAACTTGAGTTCCAAGGTTAATCAAAGACCGTCGGATAAAAAGATCGTAAATGACGCGTCCATAATCTTCAGCGTTAATAATAGTAACTGCCTCTGTGGCTAAGCGAACAACATATTGGTATACAGTAATATCTCCAATTTTTTCTTCCATTTGGATATAGGGCTTGATTGTAACTGGATCTACACGTTTTCCTGTTTTAATAAGGTGAGATAAAACATGATAAATTTTTTGATGCAATGGTTCAAAAAAATGTTCTGGTTTTAGAAAATCTGAAACGCGGTCAAGAGAATCATTGTTGATAAAGATGGCACCAAGCAATGCCTGTTCAGCTTCAATATTATGCGGAAGTTGCCGAAAAGAAGGAGAATCCTCTTTCTTTGAAGAGCTGACATTAACAACGTTAGTTTCTTCCATAATATTTTTCCACTAAAATTCTAAGTCTAGCTACTTTAGGCGATAAATTGAAAATCGTATAATTAAAAGAATAGAGCGACAAACCTTCATTTTAAGTTAAAATTATATAATTTTTTAAAACTCTCTTTTCGTTTCTCATTTATCATTTGTGTATTATTTATATAACGTCTATCTATTCTATTTTATAATATGTGATTTTAAAGTGGAAGTTTTGCTACTCTAAATTTAAGTATTTTTAAGTTACTTAACCTTAAAATTCCAATATCTGTGTAAGTAGAATTATTTTTTTATAACTGAAACTATTTCAGATCATGTGAGGATGTAATCAACTTAACACTCATACAAACTTTAGCCTTAAGGGTAGAACTTTAAATTATTTTTGCTTTATATGCTTGAAAACAAAAGAAATTTCCTCTTAGTGATATTATCATTCTCGGCATGTAATGCCTTTAAATAGTATACTTCTAATTCTTTCATAAAAATAAGGTTCTTTATGTACGATAGCCATAAAATACTCACTTTTAAAGTGTGAGTATTTTATGAGCGATATTTATAATGGAATAAAAAATATAAAACAGAAAGAAAAATAGCAATTAAGCTTCTTGATGAGAACTGTTTATATCGTTGTCATTAATTTCTTCTGCCAATAATTCTTCCTGACTTTCTTCTAATAATTCTTCTTGAATATTATATATTTCTTTAGCCGAAGTGAGAGTTTCACCTTCTGCTTGGCGTTGTGCTTCACTGGTAGAACGCGCAACGTTAATAATCACAGAAATTTGAACCTCTGGATGTAAACTAAGAGTGATAGTGTGAAGACCGATCATTTTTATTGGATGATTAAGTTCGATTTGATTTCTTCCAATAGAAAAGCCTTCATCTGTTATGATTTCAGCAATATCACGTGTTGACACAGAACCATAAAGTTGTCCCGTTTCACCAGCAGAACGAACAACAATGAATGATTGTCCATCAAGTTTTTCAGAAATTTTTTGCGCTTCGCTTTTGCGTTCAAGATTACGTGCTTCAAGTTGTGCACGTTGTACCTCAAAATGTTTTTTATTAGCTTCATTTGCGCGTAAAGCTTTACCTTGAGGCAAGAGAAAATTACGCGCATAACCATCTTTAACTGAGACAATATCACCCATCTGACCAAGACGAGGAATGCGCTCAAGTAAAATAATATCCATAGTTTTTCCTTTCGAACAAATAAATTTAGTGGAGTTTTTTGCGTGATTGAAAATTGTATTGAATAGCAGCCCAAATTCCCATCAAAAGTACCATGAAAACAATAGGTGGAGCAAAAACGACTGTAAAAATAGCAATATAAACAAGAGAAAGTATAATAATTCGACCGTTTACCCCTTTTGTAATATTGTGAAGATATGCTAGACCGCTAATTAATATGATGACAATGTATGCAGTACTAAAGACAAGGGTACTCAAGTTAAGAGAAGCGCTCAGCTCAACCATCGATGTTATGCAAACAATAATGAAAATAATAATTCCAGAAATTGGAAGGCGGAGAGTTTGGCTCCAATCATCACGGGGTCTTTTCAGCCATTTCATATGTTGTGCTGCTATAATGGAAAAGTAAAGGTTACCAATGAGAAAAACCAAACTATAAATAGTCAAAGAAAAAGCAGTAAAAGTTGCTGTATGCGTCATTAAAAGCTCACTAAAAGCGCGTATATAGGCTTCTTTTATTGACTGTGTTTGTTGCAGAGTTTGTGCTATGTTTTCGGTGATTTTTTTTGCAACGATGGGTGTGGAAGGACGTGTTTGAACATAGAGCCCAATGAAAGTTGCTATAAGAGCGATAAAATTAGTTAAATGAAAAATAACCGATGATAATGGATACCATATCAGTTCATTTTCTTTTTGCGCTGGTCGTGCAAGCCCAAGAAGCCAAGAAGCATAGACAGCAGGAAGGAAAAATAAGACCATAAAGCCAAGAGCAATATAGGTATTAGTGGTTATGATAAGAACAACAGTAGCACTTATGAGGGCGATGAGACTGGCTAATGTTCCTTGACCGAACGCAACAATAAAAATTGGTAATGAAAGAAAGCAGCCAAGAAGAAGAGAAAAAAAGGGCACGATATTTGCAACACTGATGATTGCCAGCCCTATCACAACAGCAAATAATCCTGCTAAAATACCGGTTAATATCTCATAAGTACGATTTTTTTTCATTTATTGCTGTCCTGCTTTCTGCAGTTAGAGGCGTGTCAATACCCCAACTTTGACATTTAATAGCTTAACATAGGATACAACAAGCTATTTTTTAACCATATAAGAAAAGCAACTGGAGAAACTCTCCAGTTGCATAGCATATTGATTGCTTACTTTATAACGTACGGAAGTAAGCCTAAAAAGCGAGCACGTTTGATAGCATTAGCTAATTCACGCTGTTTTTTCTGACTAACAGCAGTAATCCGTGAAGGAACAATTTTCCCACGTTCGGAAATATAACGTTGTAACAACTTGATGTCTTTATAATCAATTTTGGGAGCATTGGTCCCTGAAAAAGGACATGTTTTACGACGACGATGAAAGGGGCGACGTGCAGAGTTTTGATTAGTATCAGTCATCATTCTACCCCTTCTATAGTATTTTCACGTTGACGACGTGGAAAACGAGGACGCTCTTCATCATGTCCAATGTGACTATTGCGATCAAGGTGTGAGAGCATAGCAGATTTTTCTTTTTCGTGTTTTTCTACGCGAATGGTCATATAACGCAAAATATCTTCATTGATGCGCATCTGACGCTCCACTTCAGCAATTGCTGAAGCTGGTGCATCAATATTGACTAAGACATAATAAGCTTTACGGTTTTTACGAATACGGTAAGCAAGAGGACGAAGTCCCCAATTTTCTATACGCCCAACTTTTCCACCATGCGCTTCAATGACACCTTTGTAGAGACTCAAAAGTTCATCAACTTGCTGCGGAGCAATGTCTTGTCGGGCAAGGAACATATGTTCATAAAGAGCCATTGTTTTGCCTTTCTTCAATTAAATTTCACCGGTTTTAGCGCAAAGCCTCTGCGACTTGTCTTTTTTGGAAATCCAAAGAAGAAAGGACGCGTTTACAATTCGAGACATCTCAGAGCGGAGACACGGGAGGCCGGAAACATTGTATTTCCTACTGATATTTTACAGCCCTCCGTTCAACCTCCAGCTAAAGTGCCGGCAACGAATATTTCATATCTACAGGTTATCTTTTAAAATAGCAAGTTTATGCACATAAAAAATTGATTTGTTAAATCTTGATATATTTCCTTCTTCTACAAAAAGATAATACTGTAATATAAAGGCAAAGGAGGGAAAAATGGACTTTTTAAACCAGATTGATGTTACACTCTTTGAAATGTTTGTCGGCAATCATCAAGCTTGGTCGATTGTAGTTTTGTTTAGTATTTTTTGTGCAAAGTTTTTAATTTATATCATTCCTCTCCATCTTTGTGCGTTGTGGTTTTATGGTGGGGAGAGGGAACGGTGTGTTGTGCTAAGCATTTGCATGAGTATTTGTGCATCTCTTTTCATAGGTTATCTCATTTCTCTTTTTTATTTTCATCCTCGCCCATTCGTGGTAGGGCTGACGACACCGCTTATTCAACATCGTGCAACAGCTTCTTTTCCTAGTAATCATGCCTTGACCATTGCATCTTATGCAGCTAACTTTTATTTTTACCGATACAAAGTTACTTTTAAATTTGCCACCGTATTTTTGTGTTTGATCTGTTGGGCGCGCATCTTTGTGGGTGTACATTATCCCTTTGATATTTTAGCAGGTGCACTTTTAGGAAGTCTCATAAGTTTGGGTGTTATTCAGTTTATAGCACCCTATTTTCCTAAGTTTTTATATCAAATTCCGCCCTTAAAATATAATTTTAAGTGTGATATTCGTTTTAAATAAAGGGCTTTATATTGATTTGTGCGGATGAATAAGGTCAAAAGAAAATAATTTAATTGTACAGTTTTAGGAGTTGATAAATGGGTGCAGCTTTTATTTTTCCAGGGCAGGGGAGTCAACTTGTTGGTATGGGGAAAGCGCTTGCAGAGCAATTTATTGTCGCAAGGATGGTTTTCGAGGAAGTTGATGATGCTTTGGGTGAGAAATTATCAAAGATCATTTTTGAAGGACCAGCAGATGTTTTAACGTTAACAGCAAATGCACAACCGGCATTAATGGCTGTATCTATGGCTGTCATTCGTGTGATGAAACAATTAGGGCTTCGTATAGAAGAAAAGGTAAGGTTTGTTGCTGGTCATTCTTTAGGCGAATATTCGGCTCTTTGTGCTGCTGGTACATTTACTCTCACAGATACGGCAAGACTTTTGCGTATTCGTGGCAATGCTATGCAGGCTGCTGTCGCGGTTGGTGAAGGTTCTATGGCTGCATTAATTGGTTTAGAAGAGCACATTGTGGAAGAAATTTGTGAAACTGTTTCTGGAGAAGGACTATGTCAGATTGCTAATGATAATGGTGGTGGGCAAATTGTTATTTCCGGTAAAGCAAAAGCAGTTGAGGCAGCGGTAGAGATTGCATCAACAAAAGGTGCAAAACGTGCACTTCTTCTTCCTGTTTCTGCACCTTTTCATTCATCTTTAATGCAACCTGCTGCTGATGCCATGAAGAAAGCACTTTTGACTGTTAACAAAATGTCCCCTATTGTTCCTTTGATTGCCAATGTTTCTGTTGCACCTGAGAGCAATCCAGAGCGTATTACTACTCTTCTTGTCCAACAAGTGACTGGGAGGGTGCGATGGCGTGAAACAATAGAATGGATCGCTGCTAATGGTGTTGATACGCTTTTTGAAGTTGGTTCTGGAAAAGTATTAACAGGTTTAACGCGTCGTATTAACAAAGATATAAAGGGGGTAACAATTGGAACAGTTGATGAAATAGAATCAGCGCTAGGCATGCTTGGCGTTTAATCTATAAGGAGTTAAAAAATGTTTAGATTAACAGGACGTAAAGCTCTTGTAACGGGGGCTTCGGGAGGAATTGGTGAGGCAATTGCACGCTGCTTTCATGCACAAGGAGCCATTGTTGGACTTCATGGAACACGCGAAGAAAAGCTCAGAGAAGTGGCGGCAGAATTAGGGCAGAATGTTTTTGTATTTCCCGCTAATCTTTCTGAACGCCAATCGATTAAACAATTGGCTGAAGTTGCAGAAAGAGAAATGGATGGCGTCGATATTTTGGTTAACAATGCGGGAATCACTAGGGATGGTCTTTTTGTGCGTATGCAAGATAAAGACTGGGATGATGTTTTAGAAGTTAATCTAACAGCTGCTTCTCTTTTGACGCGTGAATTAATACATTCTATGATGCGTCGCCGTTATGGAAGAATTATTAACATTACATCTGTTGTTGGTGTTGTGGGAAATCCTGGACAAACGAATTATTGTGCTGCAAAAGCAGGCTTGATAGGTTTTTCTAAAGCATTGGCACAAGAAATTGCTTCGCGAAATATCACTGTCAATTGTATTGCTCCAGGATTTATTAAATCTGCAATGACAGACAAGCTTAATGAAAAGCAAAAAGAAGCCATTATGGCTGCGATTCCAATGAAGCGTATGGGAAGTGGGCAAGAAATAGCCACTGCTGCTGTTTATTTAGCAAGCGATGAAGCAGCCTATACGACAGGTCAAACACTCCATATCAATGGTGGAATGGCAATGATATGAGTATTTATTTTATTCCACATTGATTTATGAGTTGTATTATTTTAGATAGTAACGATTGAAATGGATAGATGCATCTATTTCTTTAATATGGTCGTTAATCAATTGATGTCGGAATGTCAGATTGGTTCATTTTGTAGGGGATATCCACAGGATATTTTAAATCATTACTAAAATCTTTTAAAGTAATGCATCTATTGCTTGATTAGATGAACCGATATAGTTAACCAAATTATAGGAAATATAAATTCGAGGATTTCAACATGAGTGATACAGTAGAGCGCGTTAAAAAAATTATCGTGGAACATCTTGGGGTTAATGCTGATAAAGTTGTAGAAAATGCAAGCTTTATCGATGATCTAGGGGCTGATAGCCTTGATACGGTTGAACTCGTTATGGCTTTTGAAGAAGAGTTTGGGGTAGAAATTCCAGATGAAGCTGCTGAAACGATTTTTACAGTTGGCGATGCAGTCAAGTTCATTGATAAAGCTTCTGCGTGATTACTAAAGGGCAAAGGCATAAATTGCTTTTGCCTATATTCTTCGGAGCTCTTTTGAAAAGAGAGCTTTGAGAGGTGAAGTTTAGTTCAAGGTTAGAAGTTATGAGACGTGTTGTTGTTACTGGTTTAGGATTGGTATCTCCATTAGCTGGTAATATTGAATATAGTTGGAAACGACTTCTTGAAGGAAGAAGTGGTGTCCGACGTATCACTGAGTTTGATGTGTCAGATTTGCCATGCCAGATTGCTGCGCGTATCCCCTTAGGGGATGGAACAGAGGGGACCTATAATGCTGATTTGTATATGGAACCTAAGGAGCAACGTAAAGTTGATGCATTTATTGTTTATGCAATGGCTGCTGCTAACCAAGCGCTTGCAGATGCCGAATGGTTTCCTAAGAGTGATGAAGATCAGATTTGTACAGGTGTGTTAATTGGTTCGGGAATTGGGGGAGTTGAGGGTATTGTTGAAGCTGGTTATACGCTTCGTGATAAGGGCCCACGTCGTGTTTCTCCCTTTTTTATTCCAGGTCGTTTGATTAATCTTGCTTCTGGTTATGTGTCTATTCAATATGGTTTACGGGGGCCTAATCATTCTGTTGTAACAGCTTGTTCAACAGGGGCGCATGCGATTGGTGATGCGGCACGTTTGATTATGTTTGGTGATGCAGATGTCATGGTGGCAGGGGGGACTGAATCTCCGATAAATCGGATATCTCTTGCAGGTTTTGCAGCTTGTAGAGCTCTTTCTACTTGTCGCAATGATGATCCTGAACGGGCGTCACGTCCTTATGATACTGATCGTGATGGTTTTGTGATGGGGGAAGGAGCAGCTGTTGTTGTTTTAGAAGAGCTGGAACATGCCAAAAAACGAGGGGCGCATATTTATGCTGAGGTTATTGGTTATGGTTTATCTGGTGACGCTTACCACATTACAGCACCTTCAGAAAGTGGTGAAGGGGCTCAGCGTAGTATGATAGCTGCTCTTAAGCGTGCACAAGTGAATGTGAGTGAACTTGATTATATTAATGCTCATGGTACATCTACGATGGCTGATTCCATAGAGCTAGGGGCTGTTGAGCGTGTTTTAGGGAGTTATGCACCACAAGTTTCTATGTCATCAACGAAATCATCTATCGGGCATTTACTTGGTGCAGCCGGTGCTGCTGAGGCTATTTTTTCTATTTTAGCTATACGGGATAATATAGCCCCAGCGACACTTAATCTTGACAATCCATCGATTGAAACAAAAATCGATCTTGTACCACACAAACCGCGTGAACGAAAGATTGATACGATTCTTTCTAATTCTTTTGGATTTGGTGGGACAAATGCATCGTTGGTGATGCGACGTTTTAGGGGATAATAAGTATTTTTATTTAATTTCTGCTTTTGAGTTTCCTACTTTATTATAAGGTGAATGAGAGATTATAATATTATCCTTAATTGCTATTGAGGGGTTATGTCCGATGTGAAAAATGAAAAATCATTAAAGGACGTAAGTGATTCCTCTTCGAATCATTTAGCAGATAGTTATGACATGTTAATACATAAAAAACGAAAGAAATCATCTATCGTCCGTAATCCGTTGGTCATTCTCGGTCATTTTTTTCTTATGCTGATTGTGATTATTCTTTTTGCCATAAGTATTCCTCTTTATATTGGAAAAAGTATTTTTGAAGAAAAGGGAAAAATTGAGGAAGAACAAATTGTTCTTATCCATCCTGGTACCGGAATTCGTGAAATTGCTTCATTGCTAGAAAAACGTGGTTTCATTCGATCATCAGATATTTTTGTTTATGGGGTTGGTTATCACCAAAAAACAACGCATCTGAAGGCTGGTGAATATTTAATTCCAGCTCATGCTTCGATGCAGGATATTATGGATATTCTTGTGAAAGGAAAATCTATAGAGTATACATTTACAGTACCTGAAGGTTTAACGGTTCAGCAAGTTTTCGATCGATTAGCTGCGAATGAAATTTTGATTGGAGACCTTCCAAAAATTTTGCCTCCAGAAGGCTGTTTAATGACGGATACGGTTCGTTTTATTCGGGGGACAACGCGTAAAGAGATTGTAAATAGATTGCGTGAAGGACAGACAAAATTAATTCATGCTATATGGGCTACGCGTTCACCTGGTTTACCTATTAAATCAATTGATGAATTTGTTATATTAGCCTCAATTGTTGAGAAAGAAACGGGAATTGCAGCAGAAAGACCAATGGTTGCTGCGGTATTTTATAACCGCCTTACAAAGCATATGCGTCTTCAATCGGATCCAACAGTAATTTATGGTCTCTTCGGAGGAAAAGGAAAACCATCCGGTCGTGCGATTTATCGTTCAGATCTTGAGAAGGAAACACCATATAATACTTATAAAATTAATGGTTTGCCCCCAACGGCTATTGCAAATCCAGGTCGAGATTCTTTGAAAGCGGTGGCACATCCACCAAGCAGTGATGCACTTTATTTTGTTGCTGATGGTTCAGGAGGGCATGTTTTTTCTCGAACTTTAGAAGAACATAATATGAATGTTCGCAAGTGGCGAGAATTAAAGGCAAGACATTGAATTTATAGTGATAACACATCTTTTTGCATCGTAAATGAAAATCTCAAATATAGTAAAATTTTTCTATTTAAACTTTTTATGAGAATGATAAAAAATTATTTTCTTGTCTGTCACAAGTGGGAAGTGGGATTAGCGTATGGATAAAAATATTTAAGAAAGAAGTGAATATACTGCTAATACCTTATCTCAAAAAAGAGCAGAATAACATTGAGAATTTCTAAGAAAACACATTGATTAGGGGATAGGTTGAGATAATGTATAATTCAAATTTTGGAGAAACATTTATGAACAAAGTAGAGTGATGTAATGACAGTCTTTGAAAGTAAATTGAGTACTATAAAAATGAATAAACGCCGCGGTTTTTTATTTATTCTCTCTTCGCCTTCAGGTGCTGGAAAATCAACAATTTCTCGATTATTTCTAAAAGAGGGACAATTAGAGCTTTCCGTAAGTATGACCACAAGGAAAAGGCGTCCTAGTGAAGTAGATGGGCTTCATTATTACTTTATTTCAAAGGAAGAGTTTGAATATAAGCGTGATAGAAATGAATTTATTGAATGGGCAGAAGTTCACGGAAATTATTACGGCACTTTACGTGAAACTGTTGAAAACGCATTGAATGCTGGCCATGATATGTTATTTGATATTGATTATCAAGGTACCGAGCAGCTACAAAAAAAGATGCTAGGAGACACTGTATCTGTTTTTATCCTTCCACCATCAATGAAAGAGCTTGTTTCGCGTTTACATCGTCGAGCAGAAGATAGTCAAGATATCATCAATTTGCGATTAGAAAATGCACGAACGGAGTTAAAGCATTGGCGTTCTTATGATTATGTTGTGATTAACGAAGATTTAGATCAGTCTTTATCTTTTATTAAATCAATTTATTTAGCTGAAACCGTAAAACGTGAGCGTTGTTCTTATCTTGGCTCTTTTGTTGATGGGCTTATTGCTGAAAAAATCGATAAATGTTGTGATTAAAAAAGGTTTTATAACACAAAGTGCATTTTTTAGAGCACTAGATGCGCTAAAATTACAAATTCAGAAACCGAGAGCGTTTCAGCACGGCGCGTTCCATCAATTCCAGCTTTTTCTAAGAGCACTTCACCTCCAAGTGTTTTGAGATTTTGACGAAGCATTTTTCGTCTTTGCCCAAAGGCGGTTTTTGTGACGAGGCTTAGTTTTTGTGCAGAGCAGGAAAGAGGTTGTGTTCGCGGAATAATATGAACAACGGAAGACGTTACTTTAGGTATTGGTATGAAGGCTTGAGGGGGGACATCAAAAGCAATTTTAGCAATGGTACGCCAGCCAGTTAAGACACTAAGACGTCCATAATGAGTAGATTGAGGTTTAGCTGTAATCCGTTTGGCAACTTCACGTTGAAACATCAATGTCATTGATTCATAAAAAGGAGGCCATGGTTCAGTTAAAAGCCAATTTAATAAGAGTTGTGTCCCAATATTATAGGGAAGATTTGCAATAATGCGAGGTTTTACTGGGCTTGTTTCAAAGAGTTTTGAGAAGTCTTGCTTCAGTGCATCATTACAAATAACTTTTAATTTTTTAGGATAGTGTTTTTCTATTTCTAAGAGAGCCGGTATGCAGCGCTCATCGCGTTCTATTGCTGTTACAATGGCACCCTTTGCTAGCAAGGCACGTGTGAGACCTCCAGGACCTGGACCAATTTCAAGAACAGGTTTTCCTTCTATATTGCCTGCTTGATGAGCAATTTTAGATGTTAAATTAAGATCAAAAAGAAAATTCTGCCCCAAAGATTTATGCGCTTGTAATCCGTATATATCAATGACCTCACGCAGAGGAGGGAGATTATCTATTGGCATGGGTTTAAACTATTTTTTGCAAGTTGATTTGCAAGTTTAAGAGCAGCAATAAAGCTTTCGGGAGAGGCTATCCCTTTATCAGCAATGTCAAAAGCAGTTCCGTGATCTGGAGACGTGCGAATAAAAGGTAGACCTAACGTGACATTAACAGTGCTATCAAAGTCTAATGTCTTAATAGGGATAAGGGCTTGATCATGATACATACAAATGGCAACGTCATATGCTTTTCTTGCGCATTCATGGAACATTGTGTCGGCAGGCAGCGGGCCTGTAATATTGAGTCCTTTCTTTTTAAGATATTCAATAGCAGGAGTGATAACTTCAATATCTTCTTTTCCCATTGCACCTCCTTCTCCAGCATGAGGATTAAGACCAGCAACAGCTAGTCGGGGTGATGTTATTTTAAACCGTGTTTTTAAGTCATATTCAGTAATAAGTACCGTTTGAATAATTAAATCACGGGTAAGCTGTGAAGGAACATTTTTAAATGGAATATGAACAGTTATTGGTACTGTTTTTAATCGGGGTCCTGCTAACATCATAACTGGATGATAACATTTATGAAAAGCTTTATGGGCTAAATCGGCTAAAAATTCTGTATGACCTGGAAATTGAAAACCGGCATCATAAAGACTCTTTTTTGCAATAGGACAAGTGATAAGTGCACATGCATGGCCATTTTGAATCAATTGAACACAGCGTTTAATTGCTTCAATAATTCCAGCTGTATTTTTCGATGAAGGTATACCTAATTGATCACTTTGTTTGTTTTTTAACGGTATGATAGGAAGAGCGTTTTGAAAATTTTTTGCAGGATTATTGATTAAAACAGATTGCACCTCAACATCAATCTGTAAAAAACGAGCGCGCGAACGAATAACATCTGGATCAGCAAGAAGTACAAAAGGTGGAATTTGGCGCGTAACACGCAAATTCCACGCTTTTAGTACTATTTCAGGACCAATTCCGGCAGGATCACCACCGCTAACAATAAGAGCAGCCATTATGAATTTTGAATGCGTGCCACTCGGCGCAGTTCTCCTAAATATTTTTCGCTTAATTCTTCAAGTTTTTGCGGGCTTCTTTTTTTACTATCTTGAAGAGAAAATATCAGTCGAGCGACATAATCATCAGAAACTCTTTTTATTTTGCAGACAGCAATTGCTTCGATTCCATCAGATGTTTCTTGTAATTTTGTCATTTTTCCAGCAGGCGTTTCAAGAATAGCTTGTTCCCATGCATTAGGAAGTTGTGGCTCCAGAAACTTTCCTAAGTGGCGGATAGTAACGTCTAAAATACCTCTTGCTTGATTGTGAGCATTGGCACATCCACGGAAATGTGCGCGAAAATTACTTGCTTCTCTTTGACGTCTTTCAAAGATTTCTGAACGACGATGTGCAGGAATGACAAAAACAATTCGCTGTAATGTATATTCGTTGGTTGAAGGTTTTACACCACCATTTTTTAATATTCTGCGTACAGCTTCTTGTTCGCTAATCATACCAGTTTCAGCTTGATAGCGTGCACTAACAAGACGCCCCCATCCTATTTGTCCACGGATGTAATCTTTAAAGTGTTGCACAGTGATCTCAGTTTGGATCAGAATCTGGTTGAGCTGATCAATCGTCATATTATTTTGTGTCGCAAAATTCTCAAAAGCTCTATCAACTTCATCATTGCTTACTTCAATATTACGACGTTTTATTTCAATATTTTTTAGCTTTTCGTCAATAAGCTCTTTTTTAGCCTGTGCCACCAAATTGCTTTGCTTTTGTTGTAACCTGAGAAAAGCAAGGCGTCTTTGTATATCATAATTTGTGATGGGGTTGCCATTAACTGTAACAACAATAGAAGTCTGCGCAAAGACTGTCGGAATCAAAAATCCATTTATTAGCAGGCTACTTACGCTCAAAGATGCAATATAAAATAAAGCAAGAAAACGCTTTTTCAATTTATTCATGTAAATAGGCTTTCGCATTGTTTATTAATTCTCATCAACAACTTAAAATACACGCTTTCTTTCATAAAAACAATGATAAGTTAAATGACTGATACATTCCCTTTATAAATTAATCTATCTTTTTTCCGATATCTGCAATCGTACGCAATGAAAGAGAGAAATTAAAGTTTTGCAAGGGTGCTTTCCTGCCTGGATTCGTTACCTGTTGATAACCGAATGTTAACCCGAAACATTCATCCATATAACTCAAGCTAATTCCTCGCTTTATAAATGTACCAGATACTAAATCATAACCGGCGTTGCTATTAATGGACCAATAATCTGCCAATTTAAGTCCTGTTTGAAAAGAAATTTCTTGGCGCTTTTGAGAATATTCATAATCTGGTTGCTTTGCGATATAGGCATATTGTAGAGCCGCCCAAAAATTTTGCCATTTTTGTGATGCTTCGATTTCACTACGGCGGATTTTCCCTGTTTTTTTGTCAAAGCGTCCACGCGTTTCTAAGGAAAAACCACTTTTATGGGTTGTACCAAACATTGCAACATAGTCTGAACGTTTTGCCTCTAAGCTAGAATGAGTACCGACATTGATAAAGTCCTTTTCTGCAAAAGAATTCTTTCCTGCTAGATGAAAGGATTGTCCAATGAGACCATAAAGAGACCAATTATCATTAAGGCTTCCAGAATATCTTATACCTATATTGGCTCTTGTACCACCTTCTACACGATCATAACCAGAAAATTTGTCTCGTTGAAAGAGAGTGGTTGCATCAAAGACAAAGCTTTGAGCATTTTCATTAGGAATTTGTCCAATATATTGTTCATTATTGCGTATAAAAATTTGTGCAGTTGGTTCTATAATATGTGTAGAATGATCAGCTATAATGAGGAAGGGATAGCGTAGTTCCAACCCTGCTGTTGCCATGCCACGAATTGCTGAACCATGAATTGCGGATAAGGCATTGTTTTCTATAGAATCTGTATGATTTTTGCTTGCATTGGTTGTAATGATATCAGCTCGTAGAGAGAGAAGAGGGGTTAAGATGAGTCCATTGTGCGTGTTGAAGCGCTTTTTCCACTGAAGCTCATTTGTTAAACGCAAACTATTTCCAGCCATACCAGAAAGTCTTACTGTGTTGAGAGGGTTTCCGTTCTGGTCGGGTGAACTGAAGTCAGCATGGCGACGATAAACTGATTGTATATTACTATGGAAGGTAAGCTCTCCATTATAAATGGGTTCATCTGGTGTGAAAAAATAATCGATGCGTGGTAAGACCCACGCTTGTCGAGAGTGACGTTCATAATGAGGATCATTCAGTATTGAATCTTGAACTTTAAAATGATAAAAACGCATATCAAAATAATTTTTTCCTGCAAGACCATTCAAATAGATCTGAGAAAGTTGTGTAGGATTGTTATAGTTTTCAAGTTTATAGGCACGACTAAAATGCCGATCTGATTGTGCAAGAATATCCCATCCATAAGTCCAGTGTGAGTTAATACGAAAATCCCCCTTTGTCGCCAGCATATAACGGTTTTTATGTTGGGCATCAATCGTATCATTATCAAATCTATGCGGTTTCATTTGATATATATGAGCAAAGCGAATGTTATAACGGCCCGTTTTTAAACGCTGACGCCATTCCCCTTCGGTTAAAAGCCCTTGTTGGGTATAAACCGTAGAAGAAAGGGTAAAATCATAATGGGGGGCGAGATTCCAGAAATAAGAATTCTTTATCCCCATACCGAGATAATCAGTATAAAAAAAATGAGGAGTAAGCAGACCGCTAGCACGCCTGACAGTTGGATCATAGATCTCAAAATTTGGAAATTTTATAACCGGTACACCAAAAACTTCAAAACTGCTATTTTCAAACCGAATTTTTTTGACGCTATTATTCCATATGATCTTTCTTGCTTTAATTTTCCATAGGACGTCTCGATCTGGTTTATAAGAGCAAGGTTCACAGGCTGTATAGGTTGCATTTTCAAAGACTGTTATGTGATTGTGTTTGCGTGTAGCATTTTGGGCTGAAAAGTGAACATTGTTGGCTGTATCAATACGTAAGGCGTTTACAAAACCCTCGCCAAGATCTTTGGTCATATCAATTTGGTTGGAATAAATTTTATTACCATCCTTTTGAGTAATTTCAACGTTCCCTTGTGCTATAAGCCGTCCTGTTTTTTGATTGTAAATAATTTTTTGAGCGATAACTTTATTGCCATCATATTCGATTTGGACATTACCGTTTGCAGAAACAGTGTTTTCATCACGATTGTAGATGAGTTCATCCGCAGAGAGCAAAAGAGGAGGTTCCGGATTTTGAATGCGACTTTGAGAAGGAGATTGAAGGCTTTGAGCGTGCGCACAATAAGATAAAGCACCTCCTAAAATAACCCCCACAACACTTTTAAAAGCGAGAGCACTTAATTTTGTTAAAATAGTTTTTTTAAGTGTTAATGCTTTCACTTAGCCATCCTCTTTATGAAGTAAAAAAGAGATTCCTAAGAATAACGCAATAACAACGGGTGTCCAAGCTGCAATAATTGGTGGAATATATCCAGCATTACCAAAAGCTTGAACAAGTACGGAAATAACATAAAGCATAAACCCAGCTATTATGCCACCAAGAATCAACATTCTAGATTGCCCAAAACGTGTAAAATTTAAAGATACAGTTGCTGCAATGAGGGTCATTGCCACAAGCAATGCCGGTAATGCAATCAAAGATTGGAAATACATATCAAAATTATTAGCAGAATAGCCAAATGAACGTGCAATCATAATTTTTTTTGGCAATTGGTAAAATGGAATAGTTGCGGGATTCACTAAACGTTCCGTTAAAAATTCAGGTTTTAGATTGGTTTTTATTTGCAACACGGTAAATTTTTCAGGAGGATGCCCTATTTTATAGATTGTTCCATTTGTTAATTGCCAAAATCCATTAGTCAAGGTTGCTTTTGGGGCGTTAATCCAATTTTTAACGGTTGCATTGTCATTGTATTGTACAAAGGTTGCATCGAGAAGAGAAAGTCCTTGATCGGTGATAGATTTAGCACCAATGGTTGTTCTGCCTAAATTTGTACGTTGTGTTAACCAGTGGATACTTGTATTGTGAAGAGGTGTTAGTACATTGTGATTGCGCCATTCAGTCATCTTTTTTTCTGCTTGAGAAAATCCCCATGCAGCAAGTGGATTAATGAGAAGAATTGAAAATAATCCTAAAAGAAAAGCTCCAAAACAAGCTGGCATAAGAAATTGCCATGCAGAAACACCGATTGAACGAGTCACCACAAGTTCAAGTTTTTTGTTGAGCGAGATAAGCGTTGCCATTGCAGAAAAGAGTGCAATGAAAGGGATAAGTTGTTGCATGATAAAAGGGATGCGTAAAACAGAGAGGAAAAATGCATCTTTTGCTGTATAATGCGGAAGGGAAGATAGCCTACCGGAATTCTCTGTGAAATCGATTAAAAGAGCAAGAACAAAAATGCTTCCCAAGAAATAACAAGTTATTTTAAGATAACGTATAAAAAAATATCGTCCAAGTGTCCACCCAATCATGATATTTTATCCGAGGAATCTTGAGATTTTCGATGTTCAAATTTGTTCATTATTTTTTGAAAAGCGATTTGAAGTATCTCATTAACTTTTGTGGGAAGCCCAATTTTATGATTCGTTAAAAGCATAAAAAAGACAAAAGCACTTGTTCCTATAGGTATAATATAAAGGAGAGGAACGTATGCAAGATCGCTTTTTGATTTTTCTGCGAAAAAATATCCTATCCAATACACCAGAAAAGAAAGGGCAATTGCCGAGAGGTTTGCGGAATGACGAGCTTGTCGATGGGAGCGTACATCCCCTGCCGCTGCTAATGCAATAAGTGAAAAAACAATAGGGTAGAGCCATTGTGTTAATCTGCGGTGAAATTCAGCTTTATATTGGAGTGGTTTTCGTTGATAGTAGGGATCTTTTGGGTCAGGGTTTTGTAAATAAGAAAGAGACCGATCTTTTGGATAAAGAGTAGGTGTTTTATCACTGGGGATAAACTCTCCTAGGCTAAAAGTATATGAGCTAAATTGCACGATTGAAACACTGTTATTTTGATGATTGACTCTTTCTATTTCACCGTTATTGAGAACCAAAAAACTGCCGTTTTTATTATTCACAATGGATGCGTCTGTTGCATAATAAAAAAGATCAGTTTTAGGATCACGCTGGTCGGCAATGAAAAGGCGTTCAAGTGTTCCATTTGGATTTCGTTCGCCAATTTCTATGTAAAGGTTATTGGCGAGTTTTTGAAAGCTCCCTTCACTAATGAATAGATTAATAAGATCAAAATGAGCGCTTGCTAGCATTTGTCGCATATGAAGACGCGCTTGAGGAACAACAAAATTAGCTATAGAAAAGGAGATACAGGATGCAACAATAGCAAGAAGAAGGATAGGTTTCCAAACAGTACTTTTAGGAAAACCAGAGGCATTGATGACAGCAAATTCTGAGTCTTGATGCATTGCTGAGAGGATGGTTGTAACTGCGATCACTAATGCAAATGGAATGACAAGAAAAATAACAGAAGGAACCAATGAGAGTGAAAATTGTAAGACTGTGAGGAGTGTTTGTTTACTTGTTGTGAGAAAGTTTATCCGTGCAAGAATTTGTATAGTCCAACTAACGCCCACTGCTGCAATCATGACAGAACTAAACAAAACAAGGACACGTTTCAGGATGTAGAACTCAATAATACGCATAAATTGGGGAAAATCCTCAGTTTTTAATCGATAGCAAATATTCTTACTGCTTTCGGTTAAAATGTAATAAAGTTTGAAAAAATATCCTTTCATGAATTGGATATTTTTACCAAATAAATAATATAAAATTGCCTATGAGGTCCTCTTTAAATTTTCCGTACATTATATTTTATTTTCAACTATAGTCTACAAAGAAACTAGAAGAATCTAGAAGATAACTTAAAAAACTTTTTATTAACGTTGAAAATAAAAATTATTGTCTTTTAAAGACACGTGCAAAAAGATGATGCATCTCAATCAAAAAAGAGGGTTTATATCTTGAACCGTTTCCTTTGTATTAGGGATATAGAAGTTTTTTTTAAAAGATGTTAGCTTTTTTATAAAGAATGATGAAGGCTTAAGAGATTGGATATTTTATTCTATCATTTGACGCAGTCAACGCTGAAGGATATTTTGCCGACGCTTGTGGAGCGTGCATTGGCTCGTTTTGGTACAGTAACAATACAGTGTGTGAGTAAAGAACAACGCGATTCTATAGATATACATTTATGGGTTTATACTGATGAATCATTTATTGGACATGGAACGGAGTGTGATCAATATCCAAACTTTCAGCCTGTATTTCTTACGACAGGACAAGAAAATCCGAATGATTCAAAGATTCGTTTTCTCATAGAGGGAGCTGTTTGTTCGGATATTGATGCTTATCAACGACTTGTCGTGATATTTGATGGTAGAAGTGAAGAGCAGTTGAATCTCGTTCGTGCACAGTGGAAAAAATATAAAATGGAAAATCATAATTTAACGTATTGGCAACAGACTGAAGATCGTCGCTGGGAAAAACAGGTTTAATGCGTCTCGTATCTATTGTTCTGATTTTTATAGGATTACTGGGAATAGTAAATCCTACACTTTTTATTACGGAAGGCTCAGGGGGAGGGCGTTGGGTTTTTATTGTGATTTTTCTTTTAGGCATGTTAAATATATGGACTATAATTAAAAAAATGAAACGCCATAATGATGATTATTGATCGAATTTTGCTTGTTTTATGGGCTGTGATGTTGTCCTTCTTTTGCGTTTCATGGTTGGGGACAACGCATATCTTATCAGAAATGTTTGCTGTTTCTTATATAAGCAATATTGCAGATTTTTTATTTTTCTTTTTGAGTACCTTGTTCGCGGGAATATTGTGGTGGAAAATACCTCAACCCCTGTCTTTAAAAATGAAACTGGCAGCATTTTTGCTGCCAGTACTTATTTTATTCTTCTTTATTATATTTTAGTTGGATATTTCATCATCTGTAAATCCGACGAAGCAAATCAGTGAAATAAAAGAAGCAAGAAGCAAATAATAGCCGATATAAGATGTATCAAAATGTTGTACCAGATATTCTGCAATATAAGGCGCAAGAGAGGCTCCTACGATACCCGATAAGTTGAAAGTAATAGAAGAACCAGTATATCGAATTGCTGTTGGGTATGGTGAAGCCAAAACAGCACCAAGAGGACTGTATATCATCCCCATGATAGACAAACCGATAACAGACATTGCAAGGACTCCTATAACTCCAGAATTTAAGAAATAAGGAATTGCAAAAGAATAGATACCGGTGATGATTGTAACCCAAATCATCAAAGTTCGACGTCTAATACGATCAGCGAGTTTTCCAGTGATGACAGTAAAAATTCCACAGAAAATAGCACCAACAATTTCGACTTGAAGAGCTTGATAAAATGGCAATTGCAGATGGTTTGTTGAGTAGCTTAACAAATATGCAGTGACCAAGTAAAACAAAACAAATGTTGCCATACCAGAAAATATTCCAAGAAATAGGATTCGTGGACATTTTAAAAAGACATCGATGATAGGAACTTTGACACGTTCTTTACTTTCAAGAGTTTTTTTGAATTGAACAGTTTCATTGATTGAAAGACGGACCCATAATCCTATAATCATAAAAACAACTGAAGCAATAAAAGGAATGCGCCATCCCCAAGCTAAAAGTTCTTCATGATCAAGGAAATGCAACAGACCTAAATAAACGGCAATAGATAAAAATAAACCGATTGGAACACCCAATTGGGGGAACATCGCGTACCAGCCGCGCTTTTCTGGAGGGGCATTTTCTGTTGCGAGCAAAACAGCTCCTCCCCATTCTCCTCCTAATCCCATTCCCTGTCCAATACGGCACAAGGTCAAGAGGAAAGGGGCAAACCATCCAGCGGTTTCATAAGTAGGAAGAAAACCAATAATGACTGTTGAAAGCCCCATTGTGAGAAGAGAAGCAATAAGTGTTGCTTTTCTTCCAATTTTATCTCCAAAATGTCCAAAAACAATTGATCCAAAGGGCCGAGCAAAAAAGGCCGCTCCAAAGATCAGGAAAGATTGTAAAATGGCAATCTGATCATTTTGTGTTGGAAAAAACACATGAGGAAATATGAGAGCTGCGGCAGTGGCAAAGACATAGAAATCAAAGAATTCAATTGTTGGGCCAATAAGGCTTGCAAACAAAATGCGACGAGGGGAATTTCTGTTGCTTGTAGCTTTCATTTCTGAGTTTATAGACATGAATAGAATGTCCCTTTCAGTATATGACAAATCAAATGACGAGTTAACTGACTATAACTATAGAAATTTCAAATCAGTGTCGAGTCAATATTGTGACACTTCGTGATATATTAGAACAATGATTATGGACTGATGAGTATGAATAAGTGGTCTATATATTATCCATATTGAATAAAATAAAGACACTGCTTTAAATGCTGTAGAAGATGGCAATAGGTGGACATAAACGCAGCTCTCATTCACATTGCTGTTTCCTTTAAAGTTTAATGCTATTTTTATCTATTAAGGAATCAATCTTATTCGTAGATCGGTGTTTAGTGTCTTAAAATATTAAAAATATTTTTCATGGATGCAATTATAACACTTTTAAAGTGTATCTAAAACAAATTAAATCTTTTAGTTGTGCATGCATTTTAAAACACATGATGTATATTTGATCTGTCAGAGTTTAATCCATCGAATGCTTTGTTATCTTAAAAAAACATGAGGTTGAGCAATTGCATTGAGTTGTTTTGGTCTATGCACTTTTTTCTAAATGGGAGAATTTAAATTTAAAATTATGGAGTGTGAATAATGCAACGCAAATTGAAATTAAGTTTTTGTGTATTAATAACCAGTGGTTTTTTTGTCAAGATTGCGAGTGCAGATGGAGTAGCGACACCAAAAGAAAAGTTATTAACACCAGTAAGTGTCAGTGAACACCTAGAAGAGACAAGAAAGTTGTTATCGGAAGTGAGGGGACTAAAAGAAAAAAAGGGGGAATCAAAAAAGATAGAGAATAAACAGACAGTAGAAGGAAGTGATCTTTCAGAAGAGGAAAGGAAGAGATTAGAAAAGCTATTCTTTGAAGTCCTCACAAATTCAATAATAAGCGATGGTGCTGCGATCTATATTACTAACCGTGACTCTGAAGGTTCTGTAATAAATAGCTTTAACTATAAAGATGCAGCTTATTCCATTAATAATACGGTTAGAGAAGGGGGAAAACTCTACATTGATGCAGCAAGTGTTAGTAGAGATACAACAATTGAGCATGGTGGGATTGAGGTTGTACAAAACTTGAGCAGTTCGGAATATGCCACTGTAAAAAAAGGTGGTAAACAAATTGTTGAGAGTGGTGCAAATGCAGAAGGGGCTCAAATCCATGGTGGCGAGCAGATTATTTTTGGTAAGGGAAGCCTTGGATCTGGTTTGTCGCGAAAAGATAAGGCAAGTAGTGCTTATAACACCGAAATTTATGCTGAAAATGGAATGCTAGGACTACAAAGTGTCTATAGTGGTGGGATGGCTGTTGACACAAAGGTTATGAAAGGAGGTGTCCAGAATCTTGATGGTAAAGAGAATTCTAATAACGGCTTTGCAGAAGATACTGATATAGAGGGTGAGGATTTTACAATAAATGAAGGGGCTTTTGCACTGAGTACAGAACTTTTTAAAAATGGTGCGCAGAATATCTTAGCAGGAGGGAATGCGAGCGAAGTTACTTTATACGATAGAGCTACTCAGAAGATATATGATTCTGGATACGTGGATAATCTAACAATTAATCATCAAGCACAATCATGGGTTTTTGCTGGTGCAATATTAGATAAGGATACAAATGTTAATGATTTTGGCAACCTCTATCTTTATGCTGGAAATGGTGAAGCTGTTACGGAAGTAGACAATCTTAATTTAAATGGAGAAGATACCAAACTATACATTATTGCGTCTGAAGATAACAGCAAAAAACCTCAGGTTAATGTCCAGAATTTAACGGGAAGTGGCAGAGTTATTTTTACGTCTTTAGGGACTAATAAGCATTATTCTCAGCTTAATATTGATGATCTTTCAGGTTCTTTACATTTCAATTTTAATGTCAATTTTGCCAAGCACCTTAGTGATTATCTTGTCATTAAAGAAAGTGGTTCAGGTTATCATACAGTAAGTATTATTGATTCTGGGGGGGAGGTCACACCCCCTTCCCACAAAAGGTTTAAATTAATTTCTGATCATAGTGGAAACGCTTATTTTACTCTGGCAAACACTTTTGGTGAAAAAATCAAAGCTATTGATGCCGGAACTTACATGTACAGTTTGAAACATAAAAAAAATGAGAGCAATGGTAAAACTTGGTATTTAGATGCGAATTATGCTCTTGATGAGACAAATACCTCTTTGTTTTCTGATTTTAGCTTGCAACCATCTGCTATAGCTTCATTATCGAATGATCTCACAGAACGCACAATTGAAAAGGGAATGATTGTTACGATTGCTGATCCTAGCTTTGATAGTAACAGTGAGAAAGTTGAAAGCACTGGAGAAACTTCGATTAGTAGTACAGTTAAAGACGGTGGAAAGATCTCCGTTTATCACGGTGGTTTTAGCTTGTATACAACAATTCAAAGAGGCGGCACTGAGCTTATTAGAACACAGGGTCTTTCACAGGATAGTACAGTTAAGAAAGGGGGAAAACAAAAGGTTGAAGATGGGGGAAAAGCTGAAGGGGGTAAAATTTACGGTGGTGAGCAGTTTGTTTCAGGAAAGTCTGATATCAAAGGTGAGATGGTAAGAAGCAGTGCCTATGACACTATCGTTTCTGGTAAAAATGGAGTGCTAGGATACCAGAATGTGTACGATGATAATAACGCATTATATATAAAAACACAATAAAGTCAATAGTTTGTTTGTAATTATTTTATATGAATCCACTTAAGAATCCACACTTTTATACGTGATTCATTTGATTATTTTTTATATAAGATTGCCATGCATGAATAGACCCAAAAAAGCTAATCATAAAGAAGTTTAAGAAGAAAAAACAACTTCAAAATGTCCTTCAAGCGTTTTAACTTCTTTCGGATTAACAATAATCTTTATATCGTTTCCCAATTTTGCCAAACACTCAAGCATTTTCATTTCACTAATTCCTCGAAATTCTCCACTTAAGAGTTTAGACAGTTTTGGTTGAGTCATTTTCAAAAGTTGACTAGCCTGTTTTTGTGTTAAGTTCTTTTCTTTCAGAATTTGACTAATCTTATGAGCAAGTTGCGCTTTGATAAGCATCTCTCTGGAATCTGAAAAGCCAAGATCCGCATAAACATTGGAACTACCGTGAAAAACATTGATCATTTTAATTCCCTTCTAATTGTTCTACTAACTTGAGACGTTCTTTAATCAGATTAATGTCTGGTTTTGGTGTTGCAATGCCACGGGTCGATTTTTTCTGAAAACAATGCAACACATAAAGAGATTTTTTATATTGTATCGTATAAACAGCGCGATAAGTTCCTTGAATATCGCGTTCAATAATTTCTAGAACATTGGCAGATCCAAACCCCTTGAGAACCTTAACATTTTCTCCTCTATCTCCTATCTGAGCAAGATAAAGAGCATAACCAATCCTTTGTTGAATAAGATCAGGAAGACTTTTTATATCTTTGAGTGAAGAACCAAGCCATATGATACGTTTTATTTTACTCATGATTATTAATATACCCATATGGGTATATTTTCAAGTGGTTATTCTAATTTTGTGATTTTTTAATAACTATTATTAATAAAATTGACTTGATAAAAATGGTAACAAAAAACCATAATTGTTTATTTATCTTATGAAAAGCTGCTTTGTAAAAACCAACGCTTCCAAATGTAAAAAGAACGTTTTTTGCAGATATTTATTGAATATGCATTTGCTTTTGATTGGATTGTTAAAGCTACCGAGCATTTTGATTTGTTTGATACGTTTGATAGCCATAACAAGCGTTATAGGCTCTCTCATTCAAATGAGTGATTAAAGATCATACGCACCATTTACGTTTCTTTTGATAAGTTTTCATATCTCTAATAGAGCGCTTGCAATATGATACGTTTTGTATATATGCATTCATTACTCCATTGTGGATGATTCATTTTAATCAATAAGAAACGCTATTTGAAAGCCGCGTCATATCATTTGACACGGCTTTTTTTATGTTACTCTCTCTTTTATGATATGTTTATAGCAATGCATTTTATATGCGTTTATAACCATAAAGAATGCACGCCCCCCATACCTGTTTTTATTCTGTTTTATCAGTTATATTGACAACATTATCCCTTTCATAAACCTCACAATTTTTTGGAACCAACCTTACTTTGCTTTTTTTGTTGATTTTTGCATTGCCATAAGCACGCCCCCAGATCGTTGCACAATATGAGATTTTAGCATTGCCATAAACAGAGCCATAAATCTCACAAGAGCCACTCACACAAGCATTTCCATAAACCTTGCCATAAATTTTAGCACGACCATTAATAACAGCATAATTATAAATTTTTGCATGGCTATAAATGCAAACCAAGCCAGAAACCTTGGCATGACCATAAACGCGTGCATAACTAAAAACCGTAGCATCATAAGAAACATGCGCATGATCATAAATATGAGCATCAGCAAGAATGCGGGCACTACCATTCACATGAGCATTACCATAAATATTGCCATAAACATGAGCATTGCCATAGACAAAAGCATGGTCATAAACTTTAGCATATTGAGAGATAAAAGCTTTTCCATAGACCTCAGCATTGCCATAAACTTGACCACAGACTTGAGAAAAATGGCGTATTTTTGCATTTTCATACACTCTTGCATGACCATAGACACAAGCCTCATCATACACCCAGCAATTACCATCATGGGATAGGTTAACTTCCTTTTCAATAAAGCCGCCTAAAGACCCTGCCTGTACATCATCAAAATCTTTTAAAGCTTTAATGCGATAAAGGTTTATAATATTTCGAGTAAGAGCATGTTTGATTTTTTTGATTTCACTGGTTAATTCATATTTTTTGCACATAGAGATACCCTCACAATTTAATGTGATAAACATTTGCTAAAATTTGAAATGGAAAATTTGCTTAGAAAGCAGGCGCCCCCGCCGCGCCCGCCGCTGCTTTATTAATTAGACCCAGACAATCTCTAATTCACCATAAGGAGAGAGACGTTCAGTATAGGTTTTTATTTTAGTAGACCCGCCGACATTTTCACGAATAACAGTAATGCCATGAATATTGGCATTTTCATAAACATGTACGTTATTTGCTATACGAGCATTTTCATAAACCCTAGCATTGTCATAAACATAGGCATTATCATAAATAATAGCCTTGCCATACACATGTGCATTACCATAAACATGGGAATTATCAGAAATAACAGCATTGCCATAAACATGGGCATTATCATAAACATAGCCAGCAATGATAGCATTGTCATAAACCCGCGCATGACCATAGATATGACCACAAGTGACAGCATTGCCAAAAACTCTTGCATTTTCATAAACGTGACCATTTTTAAACACAAGAGCCTCATCATACACCCAGCAATTGCCATCATGAGAGAGGTTATCTTCCTTTTCAATAAAGCCACCCAAGGCACCAGCCTTAACATCAGCAAAGTCTTTTAATGCTTTAATGCGATAAAGGGTATGATTATTAATTACACGCGTTTCATTTGTGAGTGCAAACTTCTTTTGCATGAGCACAATTCCTTTATAGAGATTTAAATTTTTAAATGAGAT